>PIVT01000776.1 GCA_003353845.1 Pseudomonadota bacterium
GTCCCGGATACACATTCCCCTATATCACTTCCGCATGAACGAGTGGTCCCGCTGACACAATCGCACTCATCATCTATAGTTCCGTTACAGTTATTATCCAGATTGTCACAACTAACCTCGGTTGCCTCATAATCGCTCACTCCACTGTAGTCATCCGTCCACACTCCAGACGTACAGCTTTTCACTGATCCGCTGCAAACTCCATTCTGCAGGTTGTTTGTCGGCGTTTCCTCTCCTGATCCATCAGCTGTCAAAGCGTTACAGTCATTGTCCTTTCCATCACATATTTCAGTTGCTCCAGGGTAGCTATTGATATCAGTATCATCACAGTCTCCCTGGTTTTCCGTATAACCATCACCGTCATCATCAATATCCTCTGGACATAGTTGATCAGAACCATCACAGTCATTATCAATGTCATCTCCACAGATTTCTTCTGCCCCGGGATGAATGTCTTTGTCTGAGTCTAAACAATCTCCCTGGGATGGAGTACGCCCATCTCTATCTAAGTCCCAGTAATTATATCTTCCCTCAAGAACACTATTTAAAAAA
>PIVT01000777.1 GCA_003353845.1 Pseudomonadota bacterium
CTAACGTATAAAGCTCAGGGGCACGGCCCCGCGCCGCCCCTTGAATTACAAATGCTACCACATTCGCGACGCAACATTTAGCCTGGCGTGTTCCCGTGTCCGCTGCAGCGCGTTGTTAGGTGGCATGCAGCGCGAAGAAAGAAACAACGAGAGAGCAATTCACAAGGACCTAGAACGAAGATCTTGAAGAACTGCGCCTAGAAGTGCACACCGCCAGGAATACGGGCGCACCGAAACCCACCCAAGGCCGCAGGGTGACCCAGCCTGCCCCAGACCGCCCCGTAATGGCAAGTGCCACTGGAACCCTCACCTGACGAAAGGGCATTGAACGAACCACCAGAGCTGAAACACAGCGAAGAAAGAAAACATGGGATGCCCACACTTCGCTTCTAGAGACTGATACCTGTGTGAGACCGCAACCTGCCAACCCCAACGTCACGAACTACTGAAAAACAAAAAGCACGCCCGAGAGACCAAGCGTGCCCTAAAACAAAAGAATTGAGATTGACACCTAACGTATAAAGCTCACGGGCCCGGCCCTGCGCCACCCCG
>PIVT01000243.1 GCA_003353845.1 Pseudomonadota bacterium
GGCGGCACCGCGCTCGAGGGGCTGAGAGTTGTCGCCACCGGGCTCCCGTGCCGCTGCCCGCTTCTCAGAAGTCTCTTTGACTTTCTCATCTTGCAGGAGTTCACCCAGCACAGCCCTCTCGGCTTCCTCTTCAGTCCTCCTCGGCATGAAACCGGCTGGCACACACGATGAGTCCACCCGGAAAGTGGCGAGCGACGCCATACGCTCAAACTCCATGACGATGCGAGTGTCAATGTACTCCCATGCCTTGTGTCTCCCGATTTCAGCTTTCCGCACTGCTGCTTCTTCGCGCTTCCTTTCTTTTCCTGCAGCAGCGCCATCGCTCGTGTCATCACTTGATACGCGTCCTTGGGGCTGCCTGCGGCGAGATACCAAGTTATCCTTCATGTCGTCGTAGCCAGGAAGTATATCACCGCGCCCCTCTTCGACAATGAACGACGCCAGGTCGGCTATTGATGTCATCTCTTGTCGAGGCCGGTGGCTAGGGACCCTCTGAATGTCTTGAGCGAGCCTACAGGCGTCCTCAGGAAGAGAGTATTTCTTCTGCAGCGCTACTCGCAGAGAGAATGCGAGAGGTAAGTCATCAAAGTGCTCCTCGCCGGCCTCGAGCCACTCTCGAAGTGCCCCTACCGTAAACATCAGTTCCCCCGGGAGCTTCTCGCCGGCGGCACGGTCTTCCATGAGGATAGGTAGATCTTCCGGGATGCCGTCCAAAGGAAGGCGATTGAGAGCTTCCTCGTCGATATCCTTATACAGGGACTTGTAATACTTGTTGTGCCTCAAAAGCAGCTCCAACACGCGATGTACATGATCCCGCCGCACGCGAAACATGCGAACAATACGAGGGTCTCCCTTCGCCTTTTCCATCCCACCATGGTCAACGATGAGACTTATTCCTGCATCACCAGCTGATCTTGGGAGAGACAGCGCGACCAGTGGGCCGTTGTTGCTCAGCGAGATGGCGTGGCCACGATACCCAAATTGCCCTTTCGGCAAACGGTGGTAGGACACGCAAGGCGTCGCCGCCTTGATGAGACTGAGTTCAGCGACGGTCATTCCATCGAGCAAATCCAACAGCTCCCTCCACTCGCCTTCGTCCTCCGCGCGGCTCCCAGCCCGTTCACGGTTCGGCCCAATCGACATACCGTTCTCGGCACTGAAAAGAGGGAGTATTCTGGACACGCCACCACATGAAACACCAGGGAATGAGGAACATTTCCCGCACTCCGCGCCAGTGGTTGTGATGTCTGGATCCCGCCGCCCACATACTTGGCACGTCCCAATGTAATGACCGAGGTGATGGAGACAATGGTGAAGCCCCATGACGAGTCCCTCATGCTCTCGAAGAAGCTCGGCGTGACGAGCACTGCTGAGTAGACCTGCGCGACAAATGCGCAGTAGCACTGAGATGCGCGGTACAGGCATACTACACTTGTATCAAGCTATACCTTGAAGTGGCCACGCCGGGGTGACATATGGTGTATCTTGCCCATCCGGAACCTCTTCTGACCACGGCTGAAGCAGTACACGACGTAGGGGGTCCGTTGGTATTACGGCAGGGGGCAAGCCTACGTCCGCGGCAAAACAATATTTTGCCTCCTCATCGAACCATGCATCATTGATGAGCTCCATCTTTGCACCAAACGCGGCCTGCCTTGACTCGTGGGATTGCCGTGCTTCCTTCGCTCTGGCTCTGTCTGCAGCCTTTTTCAATTCCGGCTTTTGTTGCCGTGCTTCCTTCGCTCTGGCTCTGTCTGCAGCCTTTTTCAATTCCGGCTTTTGAAAATTTCTGCACGAGAAACACATGAATCTCAGCTCACCGCGGGTTGGCGCAACGAAAAAACTACAGTGGGCGAGCGGACAGGGCGGAGAGAGGGGCCTTCATTCACTTACTTCGCATTGGCGGCCGCCCGCGAAATTAACCGCGTTTCGGACCCAGCACGACTGTGCAAGAAATCAAACACCGTCGGCGTCAGTGCGATATCGGTGCAGACCGGGCGGAGGGAGGCCCCGTCTCAGACTTACTTGGCATCGTATCGCGCATACGTCTCTTCTCGCTCATCGGACCCAGCACGACTGTGCAAGAAAGCAAACAATGTCGGCGTTAGTGCGATATCGGTGCAGACCGGGCGGAGGGAGGCCCCGTCTCAAACTTACTTCGAATCGGCTGTCGCCCGCGATTTTGTTCGCTTTTCAGATCCAGCACGCCAGCACAAGGCAGCATGAAAAGAGGCATTAGCGGACGTCGTCTTCGTCGCTTTTGATTTTTCC
>PIVT01000778.1 GCA_003353845.1 Pseudomonadota bacterium
TCCACTCCATCACACACATCGGCTGCCGCTGGATTAATTGCTATATCAGCGTCATTACAGTCAGTAGCATCTAAAACATATCCTTCCGGCTGAATGCACGCATCCTGTGTTACTAACAAGTTCCCGTAGGTGTCAGTGTCCAGGTCTTGATAATAAGTTGTTTTTAATCCTTCATCAGTCTCTGCATCACAGTCATTATCCAGACTGTCACACGTAACCTCGGTTGCCTCATAATTACTCACTCCACTGTAGTCATCCGTCCACTCTCCAGCTGTACAGCTTTGCGCTGATCCTATGCAAACTCCTTCCTGCAGACTGTTTGGCGGCGTTGCCTCTCCTGATCCATCCGCTGTCGAAGCGTTACAGTCATTATCCAAACCATCACATATTTCAGCTGTCGGAACTACCTCACCCTCGCATACGCCGCTCCATGCCCCGTCAATACAGGTCTCTGTCCCGGATACACATTCCCCTATATCACTTCCGCATGAACGAGTGGTCCCGCTGACACAATCGCACTTATCATCTATAGTTCCGTTACAGTTATTAT
>PIVT01000779.1 GCA_003353845.1 Pseudomonadota bacterium
TAACAACGCTTCGGCTGCTACTATTCCTTGGACATACGCTGCTGGATCTGTTACTACCAGCGTCGGATCTCCTGTTTCTGTATACATTAACGTATCTGCTATCTCTACATACATCTCTGCTGTTAATGCTCCACTCTTCGGTATATCAAACCCTGTTACATATTTTAACGCGTCGCATCCTGCGCCACTATCTTTTCGCATCTCTACTACAAAAATATCTACTGCTGCTTCTAATCCTACTAACTGCGTTACGTACGTTACTGGATCAGTATACGCAAGTGTTGGATCTCCCGCTGCATCAAACATTAAACTATACAAATCTTCTACTTCTGTTTGATCTAAGGTTCCAGTCTTCGGTAACGTAACTCCTCCTATATCTACTAACGCATCTATTCCTGCTCCGCTATTCTTTCTTAACTCTACTAACAACGCTTCGGCTGCTACTATTCCTTGGACATACGCTGCTGGATCTGTTACTACCAGCGTCGGATCTCCTGTTTCTGTATACATTAACGTATCTGCTATTGCTATATACATATCTGCTGCTAAT
>PIVT01000780.1 GCA_003353845.1 Pseudomonadota bacterium
AGGCCGCTGGACTGGCTGGTGCTATGCTGACACCATGAACAATCGCACGGCGATGCACCGGACGTTTCGAGACGGATTCACGGCCGAGGACGTGGCCGAGCCGCTCGTGAGCTATGACTTCGATCAGCCGTCCTCCGCGATCCAGAAGCTCATGGATGCTCGCGACTTCGATGAGGGTCCGAAGCATCGGAGATCCGTTTCCGGCTCGAAAACCTGGACGAAATCAAGCCCGTGGGACGATCCAGTAATGCACCTTTTCACCCCAGGGGGGGCGAAGAGAGCACGCAGGGACGGAAGAACCGAGTCAGGGGACGCCCAATAAGCACCATTACGAAGCGCTAACAACCATGGGTCAAACCGAGGACTCTCACCGCTGTCAGGCTCGATAACGGGCCCCGGAACTCTTTTTGAGGGCTGCTGTCCCGAGGCAGATCTTTGACCGTAGAAGCACCCTGCGTACACCAGGGGACCATGCAACGGTTGGCGATCTTAACATATACATATTGTCGCGGCGTGAGCAGCTCACATGGGGCCCAAGCACACTCCGCC
>PIVT01000244.1 GCA_003353845.1 Pseudomonadota bacterium
GCTAAACCACCATGCCTCAACGTTCATTTGCCAGTCTCGTTCACGTCTTTAAACTTGGACGGCGACCAATGACACTCCCGTCCCCCCTGGGCTTTATCGTATGTAAGAAGGAGAAACTCATGGAGGCATTGGTTAAGGAGTTCGCAATCGGTGCACGTTTTTCCTTGCGGCAAGGCATTGTTGCTAAGCTCACTGATTTCCTTGCGGCACAAGATGGCGATGTGCATGAATTCAGTGGAAAGCTTTCTCAAACTTCTCAGACGAGCCTGTTCTGATTTGGCGAGTTGTTCATAACGCGCGATTAGCCGCTCAAACGGCCTTGTGAATTCAGAACAATTATTTCTGTTGAGGAACTTACCGAGATGATCAGCGTTGCTTTTATAGACACTGGCCATTTCACGGGTACCGGGTAGGACCGAATCGGCGTCGGCGATATGGTTTTGACATAACTCAATGGTTTCCCGCATGTCGTTGATTCTTTGCTGATCCATTGACCCTGTTCCTTTCCTCATTGATTCCGTAACCGCCCGCTCCAGCGCCTTCTGAGCTGTCCCAATCGTCCCGTCCCTTCGCCCGTGGGCAATCTTCACGGCGGCACGGAGCTCTGGGAAATGGTCGATCACGTCCTTACCTTTCGATAATCAACCATGGTGTACCCGGCTGGTACGTCTTGCTCGAAGATTTCAAAGGGGGATATCTGGAAAAGCCCCACGCTCGTGTAGTCTCCAGGGACGTTTATCCACTTTTGGCCTCCCGTCCCATCCTTTGACTTTTTCCTAATCAGGATTTGGCAGGTCTGGTCATAGTCACCTTCCCGCTCCAATTCCTTGCGACAAGGAGGAATCCACCTTCCTTTGTAACCTGGCTCAGTGTCCTTGCTATCCCAGACAAACCAGGAGTAGCTAGTGGCACTATTCCCCCCATCCGCTACCCGACCTTTGTAGAGGGATAAACGCTCGACGAACGTAGCCACCACGGTCGGAGGGTTCACGGCGAACAGGTTCTTGTACCTGCTCTTTCCTTCCAGAAACGAGGTGCGTGCCAACATAGCTACCCCCTTCGTAGCTATTTCTAAGCCGGCATACGTAAAGTCTTCTGCCAGCCGGAATGGGGGATTAGTGATGATCCAGCAATGATCTGAAAGACCCCATGTAGCGCCTTTCAGAAAGTCATGGGTAGGGTACCCAGCACCATAGTCGTGGATATCGGACGCAAGGACCGAAGAAAAACTTTCCTCCAGGGCCTTGACCAGGAACCCCCGGTTAGCGGCCGGTTCCCAGCAGGAACATTCCTCTGGAACCACGCCCATGGGTCGCAAGACATGCTCAACCAGTGCTCGACCGGCCCATGGGGGCGTCGGAAAATCATCAAAGGAATCAAGAGGCTCGGTACGTCGAGCCATCACCGCTGTTGATGTGTTCTGTGTCATTGTACTTCCTTCCTCAATCTATCGGCTCCACAACAAATGCCCGTTAGAATCGTCAATGATCCTATCAATCCCCGGCGAGGCCGCAGCATACTCGGCGGCTTGTTCTTCGTACGTCAGCACGCCCATGCTTTGCGAAATCAGGTGGAAAGTGTAAGACCAGCCATCCGGAAAGATAACCCTGGCTTCTTTCATGGCTCCCCCTCCACTGCCGCAAGAGCCGCTTTGATCCCGGCGATCTCTTTGTCCATAGCGTCCAGGGTATCCCAGCCTCCAAACGGGTGGTCCCTGAGACATTCAAGGTAGGTAGCCCGACGCTCTGCCGCGTCGGACAGGACATCGATGGGGCGTTCAGGCAAATCGACGTCCTTGTCCGGAGTCCGCTTCGCCCAAAGGGTCTCTCCCTCCGGTCCTCGGACCTTGATCGCACTTGGGTAGGCATCGGCATAGCCCAGAGCTTGCTCCTTGTATGTGCCTTCGCAAGAGGGCGGATTCTCAAAGGGGATGGGCACCCCATTCTCCGAACCTGGGAAGTAGATCAACCCTAAGCTTTCGATCGTGGTTTCCACAGTTCTAGCCCGCTCCTGTGTCGCACAAATAGGTTCACCTTTGCTCATATCTCATCCTCCTTAGAAAACGATTCCAGGGCCTTCTTCAATTCAAGGGCTTCCGCTTCCAATTCGGCCTGGATTTTTCCAGAACGATAGCCCTTCGCATCGATCATGCGTTCCACGGAGCTAAGCCGCCTTCGTGCAGCACGGACAACCGTGCTTAGCCTTGGGTTTGGCTCTGTGCTGTCCAGAAACACGAGCTTGATTGATCGCACACCCCCAA
>PIVT01000245.1 GCA_003353845.1 Pseudomonadota bacterium
ACTTCCGTGGTCGTCGTATTTCTTGCCAGTCTTGAGGTCCACCAGATCGCCAGTGTTGTCGCTGTACTCAATGTTGAAGTCAACGATCACACGCACCCAGCAGTCCTTGGCGAAGTAGCCGGTTGGCTTCCAGCGTTTGTTGAATGCCCACTTCTGCTCGACAACAGGCTTGAACGTCTTAGCGTGACGCATCTCATGTTCGAAGTTCTTGCAGCTATCAGGGAAGACGTCGGTTGATCCTTCCAGGAACTTTTGCGCCTCGTTGTGGATCTTGTTACCCCGTGCCATCGCTGACCCTTGGGGCTCGTACTTCTTGTCGATGTACCGGAACTTGGCCAGCAGCGGGCACTGTTCGTACACGTTCAATCGGCTGTAGCTCCATGCGGTCAGTGGGTTCTTTGTCATAGGTGCTCCAAGGGAAAAGGATTACATGCGTTGCTTGGACGGATCGCCAGCAACCTTGGACGGGGACGGAATTTTGGAGCCTGTCTTCGGGTTATCCCCGCCGCCAGACGTTCCGCTTCCACTTCCCTTGCGTTGGGCGCTTGGATTGCCCATCACTTTGACAGAGCCGGGGCTGCGTGTGCCTTTCGGATTAGCGCCTCCGCTGCCAAAGGCTCTGCTTGCTTCGCCCGCATTGATCGGGGCAGGATTACCATTCTTGCTCATCGTGTCTCTCCTATGCGCATTTCTCAAGTTCGCCCCAGCGTAAACCCATTTTACCTGATGACGTCATGAGCAGGTCTAACTCTATACTTTCCATAGATTCTTTCAAGACTTTCATCTGGTGCTCTGCCTGCTTCTTCTTCGCTGAAACATTTATTTCATCGTACACCGTAACAAGGAAGCGAGCGTCGCGCTCCGGGTGCTCGTACCAGCGTATGATCGCCTCCTTCGTAATGTCGGCGGCGCTGCCCTGGCACAGATAGTTAATCAGCTTGTAGAGGAAGCTCTGCATACGTCCGTTTACGACGCGGTTCGGCTCTACAAAGTAAGCTCTGTTGCCCCATGTGCGGATCGGATCGCCTGCGTCGATTATCTCTTTGATCGCATCGTTGACGTCCTTGCGTCCGGGCAGTGCCTGGTCATGGAAGCGCTTGTACTCTTTCGCCTTGGCTGTCGAGCAGCCTATAGACTTAGCAGCAGCAGGAACGCCACCACCATAAAGAGCCTGGAAGTTAAGGATCTTAACCGGCGTCCTCTCAAGTGCCATTCCAACAAGCTCAAGAATTTCATCTCTGACCCAGCCATGCGGATCGAGGTCCGGGTTCTCCAGGTAAGCATTGAGTAGGGCTCCGTCTTCATAGTGCGCAAAGACTCGCATTTCCTGACCGTCGAAATCTCGGTGAAGGAACAGGTCCCCATCATCCGGCAGTATGTAATTTCGCACGAACGGCAAGGACTCGAAACCCCATTCGTTGTTAGCTGGCATGTCGTATTCTTGTTTGAATTCTTTTGGGATATTGAGGAAATTAGGATTGCTTGTAGACGGGCGACCCGTGCGAGTACCCCCTTGTCCTCCCCGGACTTGGTTCCAGTTCGTCGAAATAACGCCATCTCGTCTCTCCGCTTGTTCCAGCCATGGGTTCAGGAATGTAGAAAGCGCCGTAGTCAGACGGTTTCTATAGTAATAGATGTGGCCAACGGTCGGGTCCTGGAACATCTCAAACGTCAGGTTATCTTTGCTGACCGACTTCTGACCTGTCTTCGTCAGTACCCAGTCACAGTCCTCCACAATGCCCGCGCTACTCAGCGCCTCGGCAAGCTGTGCGTCTGCGTCTATGTTCAGATCCGGCGCGTCCAGCATGTCCCGCAGCACGTCGTCAGCTTGCGCCAGACTGGCCCGGAACAAAGGCACGTCCTCGGACAGCTCGTCCAGATCCACGTTCATCCCGTCGCGCTCGTTCTCCATGAAGATCGGCATGATATTGCGCTCGCGGTCGTAGGCGTCGCACATGGCGTTGGCAGCGATCAGGGGGTAAAGGTGCTCGAAGAGCTCATAGGTCCTGTTCACGTAGCCTATGGCGTATGGGCCGACCACACTGACCGGCAGATAGGCCAGCCACTCGCCTGCATTACTGGCTTCCTGCTTCTTCTGTTTCTTGTTGATCTTGCCGCCGAACCGCGCCTTCAGGTGTACTCGATTGTCCCATACATAGGAAGCAATTGCATCGCGTTCTTCCGCTGGCCAGTCCAACAAGTCCTCCGCTAAACTCTTCAGATCCAAATTCCTCGCGTGGGGGTCGGCAAGGAA
>PIVT01000781.1 GCA_003353845.1 Pseudomonadota bacterium
CGGCAATAACCCAAACATGGTAAGGTATGGGTAGATGAGGCTGCGAAGCATGAACAAGCCAGCTCTCCTCGCGGGGGGCATGGCCCTCCACACAACCACAATATCCAAATACCCATCCTCCGCTTAGCGGCAGGCGCCTAGAAGCGCCGCGCGGGGCCGAGACGTCGCCGACGAGTCTTGGAGAAGGCGAAGGCCGACTAGCTGAGGCCGAACGGGAGGCGATTGTACAAATAATCGACGTCCTCGAAAGAGACGCCCAGCAATGTCCGGAGTTGCACGTTGCCAACGGCCGTTTGGGCGGCGGTAAAGGGTGGCGCCGGTTCATCCGGCGCCAATGCCCTCACGCGGCCGCGCCTGGACCTTCGAGTCGATGGCGCCGCGGACTCAGCCACGGCGGCCTTCGATAGGTCTTGGGTAGGGCCGATGAGAACGGCCGTCGGGGCGGCGGTAAAGGGTGGCGCCGGTTCATCCGGCGCCAATGCCCTCACGCGGCCGCGCCTGGACCTCCGAGTCGGTGGCGCCGCGGACTCAGCCACGGCGGCCTCCG
>PIVT01000782.1 GCA_003353845.1 Pseudomonadota bacterium
ATATGTCTCTTTTCCCTTTAAGCTACCGTGCAGGTTTGCTTGCTTGCTTTCCAGGCCAAGCAACAAGCAAGCAAGCAAAGCAACCCGACCTTTGCTTCCGGCTCCGCGAGAAGAGCGCTCGACTCGGAGCGGTCGAGAAGCAACAAGCAACCAACTGGAAGATGTCAGCTATTTAGCTTAGCTAGGCTGGACCGTGTTGGCTCAAGCAAGCAAAGAGACGGAGCAACCGGCTCTCAACTCTGACGGCGCCTTTCAGGGAAGCGGAACAGGCACACTCGCTTCGCTAAATATGTCTCTTTTCCCTTTAAGCTACCGTGCAGGTTTGCTTGCTTGCTTTCCAGGCCAAGCAACAAGCAAGCAAGCAAAGCAACTCGACCTTTGCTTCCGGCTCCGCGAGAAGAGCGCTCGACTCGGAGCGGTCGAGAAGCAACAAGCAACTGGAAGATGTCAGCTATTTAGCTTAGCTAGGCTGGACCGTGTTGGCTCAAGCAAGCAAAGAGACGGAGCAACCGGCTCTCAACTCTGACGGCGCCTTTCAGGGAAGCGG
>PIVT01000035.1 GCA_003353845.1 Pseudomonadota bacterium
AGTTGCCCAAGGCGACGACCGTCGAAGAGATCGAAGCATTGCTTCCCTTCAACCTGGATCGTGATCAGTTCCCGGCCTACGCCAAGCGGAAACGCTGACGGGGTTTATTGAGCGCTTACGCATAAACCATCAGATTGGCTTTCTCTGGAGATTCCACGCTGTGCATCATGCTGATGCCGAGATGGATGTGACTTCGGCAGTCCGCTTTCACACGGTGGAAATCCTGTTTTCAGTGACCGCTCGGCTTTTGGTTCTTCCTGTGATTGGGGTGACGCTACCCCAGTTGCTCCTGTATGAAGCGCTGTCTCTCCCTGTTGTCCTGTTCCATCACAGTAATGTGAGAATTCCTTACGGGATCGATAGCTGCTTGCGTTGGTTGATTGTCACGCCCTGGATGCATTGGGTCCACCATTCTCGCTGGCAACCGGAGACGGATTCCAACTACTCTAGTTTTCTCTCTGTTTGGGATCGCCTGTTCGGTTCGTTCCGTCTTCGAAACAATCCTGAGGAAATCAGTCAGGGGTTGGATGGCTGGGAGGAGGGCGATTGGTTCCAACTGAAAGGGATGCTCACCGCCCCCTTTCGGAAGCGGGGCGGTATGAATAGCCGTGGTTCAGTTAATTAATGCTTAGGAGTGTGCGCTAGGCGACGTCGCCATCTTCAAGGCGCGTGCACTCGACGTAGAAGTCGAGACAATTATCCTGATCCTTTTCATTGGCGCGCTGCTTCATGGCCGCTCTCGGGTGTTGGTTGAGATGGCCGCTGATCCCGTAGATGTCATTAAAACCCCACTCAATTTCCTTGCGCAAGGGAATGAATTGTTCCTGGATGACTTTGTAGATGGGGCGAACATCGAACTTGGGATTCTTCAGGAAATTGAGAAGCAGCTCGAGGTTGCAGTTCCCCGCGCCGCGCCCGATTCCGTTGACGGTAGCGTCGAGCAGGTTGACACCGTCGATGATGCACTGTTGCGTATTGGAAAAGGCCAGCTGTTGATTGTTGTGCCCATGAAATCCGAGTTCCTTATCCGGCGCATGTTTTTTATATAGATCGAGATAGGACGTGATCTGCTCGGAATAGAAAGCACCAAAGCTGTCGACGAGATAAAGGTAGTCGACTTCGTCAGAGGCATTCACCTGTTCCAAGGCTTCGACGAGGTCGGTCTCAATGGCCGCCGAGGGTGCCATGATGTTAATGGTGGTGAGGAATCCAAGATCCTTTGTGCGCTTGGCGAGGTCGATCCCCTTATCGATGTCGGCGACATAGCAAGCGGTGCGGATCATATCGAAGGGGCTCTGGTCTCGACTGCCCAAGGTCGATACGTCGACGCGTCCGACATCGTACATGACCGCTACCAAGGGGCGTGTTTCGCATTCGTGAGATTCAATAACGCGCTTCACGTCGTCTTCATCACAGAAATTCCAACGGCCGTATTTAACCCGTGTGTACTCATCGCTTTCGCAGAGTTTCTTCCCGACCTCAATAATGTCGACGCCGGAATCACAGCAGGCGGCATAGACGGCATTTACGAATTCGTCGCTGAACTGATAATTATTAATCAATCCACCATCGCGAATGGTGCAATCTAAAACTTTGATTTCTTCTCTGAACATCGGGTTCTCGCTCCTCGGTGAATTCCTGTTGGGTCTTCACGCTTTGACTGTGTTTCCGTCCTTTTTGCGCGGATCCATGGACGCGTGTAGACGACCGACTGGCCGGGCCAGGGGAGGATTAAAGTAGCGTATAATTTTTAGGGAGTAGGCCGAGTTAGAGCACAAAACCCTCAAAAACGCCGAATATCTACCCGTGGTCGCCGCGATCCAAGCTTTTAACAGCCCTTGAAGTCAGGCTTCCGCTTCTCCATAAAAGCTTTGGGGCCTTCAATGGCATCGTGAGAGCCAAAGACACGAGCACCGAGGGCCTTTTCGAGCACAAAGCCACTTTCAAGGCCCGCTTGGCGTACGGCAATTTCCTTGGCCGTGCGAACAGCCAGAGGACCGTTCAGACAAATCTTTTCGGCCAGCTTGATGGCTTCGTCCATGAGGTCTTCCTTGGGAACGATCTTGTTGATGAGCCCAATGTCGTAGGCGCGCTTGGCATCGATATTTTCACCCGTGAGCAACAGTTCCATGGCGACGGCCCAAGGGATCTGCCGAGGCAGGCGCACATGGGTTCCGCCTGTGGGAATCAAGCCGAAGCGAACTTCCCCTAAACCGAAAGTGGCATGTTCGACAGCGATGCGAATGTCCGTCCCCTGCATGAACTCCATGCCACCTGCGATGCAAAAACCATTGACCGCTGTGATGATAGGCTTGTACACGTCGGAGAAGGGACGCTTGGTGTGATCTTCGTAACCCATTTCGTCGCCGGCGTTGATCAGTGGAATGGCTTCTTGTAAATCCATGCCAGCACAGAAGGCTTTGTCTCCGGTGCCTGTAAAAATCGCGACCCAAAGATTGTCGTCCTTACTGAAATCTTCGAAGGCCGTATCCATGGCATTCAACATATCTTTGGTAAATGCATTCATGGCCTTGGGACGATTGATGGTCATGATGGCGATGTGGCCGCGCTTCTCGTACTGAAAAGTTTCCGGAAATTCGAAAGACACCCTGTGCTCCTTTTGTACTCACTACTGCTTCTGATTCGTAAATGTTTGAGGGCTGCACAATTCCTTGTTCGATGCGGCTCGCGCCACGGAATTGAAGCTGATGACTCGGGGTCAGCAATGTAACCAAAAGTAAAGTTGGCGGCCCCGTTTTGGGGTGGGATCAATTTCGGCCAAAAAGTACAGTCCCCGAGGGGAAAGTGGGGTATTGAAGGTGATAACTGGCTAGGTGAAACAGATTCTAGTCAATGAAAAGTCAGTCCTTGTCGATAAACCCATTGTGCCCATGAAGAAGAAAACGGGTGGGCAATAAGTTTAGTTTGCGAACTTGTTCTCGTAAATAAGGTATCTGAAAATGGCTCATATCACGCTAGAGACCACGATGTTGCCAATTGCCGTCATCGATCTGTTTGGCGCTTACGACGAGCAGCAAGCCGAAGACTTCTGCATCGACATGCGCCAGCTGCTGGAACGCAAGGAACCCATTGCTATCGTGACCGATGGCACCCACGCCGAGATGACCAGCCTGCGCACCCGAGCCATCATGAGGCGCTTCGTGGCTGAGATGAAACCCCTCTCCGATGAGTACACCATCTGCACTGCACTGATTATCAAGAACCCCCTCATCCACGGCGCCATTGCGGCCATGTTCTATCTGAAAAAGCCCAAAAACCCCATGAAGGTCTTCAAGACCCGGGAAGACGCAATGTCTTGGACGAAGCACCGCTTGTTTTTGGCCAACTGTGAATGAAGCCTGAAGCCTAGACCTCTATTTTAGACCTCTATTCTCACTCCGGGCTCTTTCAAGTGATCTTCATAGATTACCGTGAGCAGGATCAGTGAGAAGGGTGTCGTGAAGAAGTGGCCAATGCCCCCCGTCGCGGGACCCCCCAGACCCCCCAAGAGGCCCAACACCAAAAAGACGACCAAATGAGTGAGAAAGCCGGAGTTCATGACCGCATCTTTGCTGGCACCCAAGGCCTCGACGAAGCCCATGTCCTGGTCGACGATGTAATACATGGCGTACATCCAGATCACACTCAAAATGACGCCGGGGACGACAAATAGCATGTAGCCCAGGGAGATTAGACCTCCGCCGATGACGATGAGCAAGGCGATCTTTATATAGTCGTCGAAGCACCACAAGGCATCGAAGGAAGGGCTGCGTTCATTTCGCACAAAAGCCAGAATTTCGACAAACCAGCCACGCGTCACCGCTGGGATCAGGACAATGGTCAAACACAGGACGGTGCCCAACAGGGTAAACAGGGCAAGATTGACGATGTCCTTCATGAAATGGTCCCAGCTCGTTTTTAGCAGTACAGCAAAGTCCATTGTCGGTTTCCTTTCCCGTGATGGGATGAATTACTACGTAGCGTGCCCCTGGTGCAGAAGGTACAGAAATAGGTGGCTAGAATCCCTTACAGTCTATTTTTCACGACGAGTGAATGCAAGAGCCAATCGTTGAATGGTGCAGCGACCAAAGCAGGGCAAGGAGTTGACGAGTGCTAATTGAGAACTGGTTTGTCATGGCCTTGCTGTCCGCGTTTTTTCTGGCCTCAGCCGATACCCTGACCAAGAAATACATGTCCGATTATTCGGGCGAGGAACTAAGCCTCGTGCGATTCGGGTTTACCGGACTCATCCTCGCACCATTTTGTTTCTTGAACCCCTTACCTGCAGTCCCGCAAGATTTTTGGATCTGGGTCGGGCTGTGCATGCCATTGGAATGGCTGGCCCTGCTTCTTTACATGCTCGCGATTCGCGATAGCCCGCTGTATCTGACCCTGCCATACCTCGCTCTCACACCTGTCTTCAGCGTGCTGACGGGCTGGGTTGTGTTGGGTGAAACCGTGAGTGCCCAAGGCCTGGTAGGAATTTTGTTGGTGGTGACAGGTACGGTGCTCTTGAATATAGGCCACGTAGGAGATCGGGAAAGTTTGACAAGGCGGGCGGATGGATCTCATTCTGCTTGGAAACTATTCTGGTGGGCCATCGCACACGACCGTGGATCTCGATACATGCTCGGTGCGGCTTTTATCTACAGCCTGACTTCGGTCATGAGTAAACAGGCCATGGGATTTGCCACACCGTTTAGCTTTGGTCCTTTTTACGCGATGTTTATAGGTCTCTTTGTCGTACTGGTTGCAGGCATACGAAAACCCTCGACCCTTCGCGTGTTGACGCGACGTCCACTATTGCATCTATTTACCAATGGGCTGATCGCGGCCATGGTGGTGACCCATTTTCTAGCCTTGGCGAATGTTGAAGTCGCCTACATGATTACTGTGAAGCGAACCAGTCTCTTGTTTGGTCTCTTCTATGGTTGGATGTTCTTTGGTGAGCATCATTTAGGGCAGCACCTGGTTGCTGGAAGTTTGATCCTGGGTGGTGTGGCTTGCATCTTGCTTTGAGCAGGACGCGACCTTCTGGAACTTGTAAAAGCAACAGCAGGCCACGCCCATCCAAAGTCAACCCTTCTCTGCCATGGCATTCAAGGCAGAGACAATGGCCTCCAACCCCGCACGCAGGATGCTCGGATCTTGCCCGGCACCGTAAACGGGCGAAGACCCTTTTTGCGTTAGCTCCACGTAGGCCATGGCTTCGGCGTTAGCGCCCTGGCCCAGGGAATGCTCGCAGTAATCTCCGATATCGACCTCCAATCCACAGTGGGAATGCAAGGCGTCGACAAAAGCATCCAAAGGGCCATTGCCTACGCCTTGAATGTCTTTCTCTTCACCGCCCACTTCGACACGCGCTCGGATACGGCGCCGGTTCGGGTGGGTTGCGTCTGTGTCGAGATCATGACTGAGCAGACGCAGTCCGCCTCGGACATTGAGGTACTCCGCCACAAACAGGTCGTACAAGGCCTTGGATGAGAGTTCTTCGCCACTTGAATCGGTTACGGCTTGAACAACTTTTCGTAAATCAATTTGGAATGGCCTCGGTGGTTTGATCCCCCAATCGCGTTCGAGTAGATGAGCGACGCCGCCCTTGCCCGATTGACTGTTGATTCGAATCACTGCCTCATAGCTGCGTCCTAGATCGCTTGGATCAATGGGCAGGTACGGAACCTCCCATGGAACGCCCTGTGGGTGCTGCTGAGCCCGGCTTTGCCTTCGACGCTCTCGAAGACCCTTGTGAATGGCATCTTGGTGGGAGCCTGAAAAAGCAGTGAATACCAACTCACCGGCATAGGGATGGCGAGGGTGTACCGGCAGGCGATTGCAGCTCTCCGCAATATCAACCACTTGTTGGATGTCTGAAAAATCCAATTGGGGGTCGACGCCCTGGGTCAATAGATTCAAGGCTAGGGTGACGATATCGACATTCCCCGTTCGCTCTCCGTTGCCAAACAACGTCCCTTCCACACGATCGGCCCCCGCTAACAACGCCAGCTCGGCCGAAGCGACGGCCGTTCCCCGGTCGTTGTGCGGATGAACGCTCAGCACGGTCGCCTCTCGCCGAGAGAGTTGCTCTCCGAACCACTCAATCTGGTCGGCATAGATGTTGGGCGTAGACATCTCAACGGTGGCCGGCAAATTGAGCAGGATGGGGTCCTCGACACCGGGCTGCCAGACCCGCGTGACGGCCTCGCAGACTTCCAGGGCAAAGGGCATCTCCGTTCCCGTGAAACTCTCCGGACTGTATTCCAGCACGATTTCAGTTTCGGGCATGGCATCGCGCAGTCGGGCGATTTGCTCCACCCCAGCTACGGCGATGTCGCGAATGCCCGCCTGGCTTTTGCCAAAGACGACCCGGCGCTGAAGGGTCGAGGTGCTGTTGTACACGTGCACAATGGCACGTCGGACCCCGCGCAAGGAACTGAAGGTTTCTCGAATGAGATCCTCCCGCGCTTGAGTCAACACTTGAATGGTGACATCTTGCGGGATGCGGTTTTCTTCGATCAGTTTGCGCAGGAACTCTCGTTCGGTTTGGGAAGCGCTGGGGAATCCCACCTCGATTTCCTTGAAACCAATCTTTAACAACTCGTCCCACAGCCGGAGTTTTCGCTCTGTGCCCATGGGCTCAATGAGCGCTTGGTTGCCGTCACGCAAGTCCACGCTGCACCAGGCCGGTGCCTGCGAGAGCGTTTGATCGGGCCAGTTTCGCTGGGGGCGATCCAAGGGCAGATAGGCTTTGTATTTTTGCCAGGCGGTATTTTTCATCGGCATTCTCCGGGCTGTGGCTTCAGGTGCGAAGTCCACGGCCAGCATGCCTCTTTCGCCGAGCTTGCTGGAGAGAGTCGTCTTTGTTTTGCGGGTGTTAGTCGGGTTCAGAATTCCATTGGCTCTGTGGAACGAGCCGCTCTGACGTCAATTCTGTCGCTAACTATCGCTAAGTTCGGAAACGCAAAGCCCTCTCCGGCAGGTTCGGCGGGAGAGGGCTTTGTTCACGTACATTTTGTCGAATGTGTCGCTGAACGAATCCTATCCCGCCCCGGTAAGGAGCAGGCTGAGCAATAGAGCTCGGTTTAGAGTTTGTTCAGGCGTTCGACTTGTCATGGTAATCCTGTTGTAGGCGATCCCAGGGTCTTCGTCAATCATGATGAGAAGCTTGAGGGGCTCTAGGAGTGTGCGCGGCAGAGGGAAGCACGCATCCATCCGTGTATCCAATCCCCCTGGCGGCGTTGCGAAAGCTTGCCCTAGCCCGCTAGGGCGGCACTTTCGCGTCTTGCCAGCGGGCTGTCTCCACGGTTTGGCTGCGCACTCCCTCTGCCGCGCACACTCCTAGCGACCGCTAACGCCTTCCATCAGTTTTTAATGCACACAATGCGCGCATTTCGCCGCCTTTCCTTGACGAACCCCGTGGAATCGGGTTTATCTCCCGCTTGAGTTTTTCGAGAATCTCATCGAGATTCACGTGTAAAATTCGTACCTGTTTAGAAAACGAGAGCAGTTTGAGAGGAGAGATAGGCATGTCGTGGAATGAGTGGCAATCGGTCGCAGGAGAGGGTCTCGAGGATTTCAAAGAAATTATCTACGAGAAGAAGTTCCACGATGAACTGGGTGGTGGCATCGCCCGTGTGACTATCAATAAGCCAAAGAAATACAACACCATGACCCTGGCCACGGTGGAGGAAATGTTCCGTGCCTTTTACGACGCCAACCACGATACCGGAATTGGCGTGATCATCGTCGCAGGTGCCGGTCGCAACTTTGGCGCTGGCGGCGACGTAGAATGGGAAAAATGGGGGCTGCGGGAAGCTTTCTATAATCGCTATCCCCACAATCGGCTGATTCGCCTCTCTCGCAAACCGGTCATTGCTCAGGTGCAGGGGTATTGCCTGGGCGGCCACAACCACATGGCCTATTGCTGCGATTTCACCATTGCTAGCGAGACTGCGAAGTTCGGCCAGGCGGGTCCCAAGGTTTCCAGCCCTGCCGATGGTTTCTTTGTTCCTTATCTCACAAAGGTCGTGGGTGCGAAAAAGGCGCGGGAAATGTGGATGATGTGCCGTCGCTATACCGCGGAGCAGGCCGAGCAAATGGGTCTGGTCAATACCGTCGTCCCCGAAGATCAATTGGAAGCCGAGGTGGACAAGTGGTGTGCCGAGTTGCTCGCAGTGTCGCCTGGCTGTCTGGAAATTTTAAAGGCCAGCTTCGATCAAGAAATGGACGGCTACCAAGAGATGGGAACCATCTCCAGTCAGTTTTATCCCGATTGGTTTGATATGCCGGAAGGGAAAGAGGGGGGCGCTTCCTTCTCTGAAAAACGAACACCCAAGTTCTGGAAAATTCGCAAGCGTGCTGCGGAAGCTCAAAAAGAATTGCAAGACGAGTTTGAAAAGGGTGAAGGCTGAAGGCACGCAAGATCGGGTCGGAAGGGGTTTCCATGCAATTTGAGACATTGATTGTTGAAGAGAAGGAAGGTGTCGCCAAGATCCTGTTGAATCGGCCGGATCAGGCACATACGATCAACTTGCAAATGGCGGAGGAACTGCATCGCGCGGCCCTGTTCTGCGAAGAGAGTGAATCGGTACGTGCGGTATTGCTCACTTCAATGGGCAAGATGTTTTGTGCAGGCGGAGACCTGGCGAGCTTTGCCGAAGCCGACAACGCTTCCCAGGCACTCAAGGAAATCACTTTCCACCTCCACGCCGCCATTTCACGCTTCGCTCGTATGGAGGCACCCCTGGTAGTGGCGGTCAACGGAGTGGCCGCCGGTGCGGGTTTTAGTCTGGCACTCTTGGGCGATCTCACCCTGGCCGCAGAGTCGGCACGCTTTTCCATGGCCTATACGGCTGTGGCCCTCACGCCAGACGGTGGCTCGACGTTTACGCTGCCTCGCTTGATTGGGGAGAAGCGTGCCAAGGAATTAATGCTGACCAATCGCCGACTCTCTGCCAATGAGGCACTGGACTGGGGGTTGGTGAATCAGGTTTTTCCAGATGACCAATTGGCGGAAGAGGCCGAAGCCTTGGCGCGTAGCTTGGCCAAGGGGCCGACGCGGGCTTTTGGTGCTGTGAAAAGTTTATTGCTTACCCGGGATAGTTTGGAAGCCCAGCTCGATCGCGAGGCTCGATCCATCGCGGAGCGAGGTCATGGCGAGGATGGATCCGAAGGGATTCGCGCTTTCTTGGAGAAGCGAAAGCCGGCTTTCTCAGGGAAAAATTAAAACGAGTGAATTAGAATTTGAAGCGTTGCAGCCCTTCTCGAAGGCTGCGCGCTTGTTCGTTCAGGCGATCGACGACGTTTCGCATGGTTACGACAGAACGCTCGTTAGAAACCGTTCGCTCTTGAATCGACTCCGTGGAGTTCAAGATGTTTCTGTTTGCGACGGATTGTTCTTGAAGGGCATCGTTAATCATTTGAATGCTTTCTCGAACCTCGTCGAGGTTTCCACGAATACGGCCCGTGCCCAAGGCTTGCTCTTCGGCAGCTCGGCGAAGTTCTTTGGCAACCTCTCCCACCACCAAAGCATCTTGCAAGTTGGATTCACTACAACCGGTTTGCTCTTTACCGGTATGACGGATCTCGCCGACATGACCCAAGACGTCAGTCATTAAAGCCTTGATGGCCAGGGTGGAGGAGGCTTGCTCGCGCATGGCGTCGACAATCTGTGATGCGCGATCACCGCTGAGACGCGCAGCGGTATCGATTTCCTGCAAGGTAGAACCCGCTTCGGCAGCCACTTTCACGCCGGCGAGTACACTGGCTTCCCCAGCGCGCATGACGGTGACTGCATCGATGGTTCCATCCTGGAGGCTTCCAATTAATCCGGTCACTTCTTTTGTGCTCTGTAGGACGCGATCCGCCAGCTCTTTAATTTGATTGGCGACAACAGAGAAGGCTTTCCCTTGCTCGCCTGCTTGGGCCGCAATGATGGCTGCATTCAAGGCGAGTAGGTTGGTCTCGTCCGCCACATCGTTAATCACGCCAATGATCGTACCGATTTCGCGACCGCGTTCACCCAGGGCTTCGATGACATTGCTGGCGGCCGTTGTGTTGGACTGAATCTCTTCGATCCCATCGATGGTTTGTTGTACGGCGTCGCGACCTCGGTCAGAGAACTCGATAACGCGCATGGAGGAGGCGGCACTCTCGGTGGCGCTTTCTTCTACTTGTTGCATGGCAGAGGCCAGACCTTCGATTTTGCTGGAGGCATTGAGGACAGCGTTATCCAAAAGTTCGGTCTTGCCAATCACTTGATGGTTGCTCATGGTCATTTGCTCAAGTGAGCTAGAAGAATCATCTGCGCGTTCGCCCAGGACGGTTGCGTTGCCACTGAGCTCGGAACTTGAGGCTTGAAGCTCGATAATCGCACTGGAAGATTCTTGGATAGACTCGGCTAGCACATTGGAGGCACTCACAATATCGGAAGCCTGATCGCTGACTAATTCCATGGAACTCTTGGCTTCTTCCACGGCATCCACTTGTGCAGTCGTTACAGTGGAAATATCGGTGACGGTCGTGCCTACCTCGCCCGCTGTCTCCTCTACATTGCTGGCGGCTTCAGCCATGCCGCGCAATAGGGTTCGCAGAGAACGGGATGTGCGATCCATGGACCGGGCGAGCCCCCCGAGTTCGTCTTCGGACTCGAAAAGATTGGTGCTGATCATGTCGCCTTCAGAAAATCTACGCAGATTGGCATCCAGAACGCTCAGGGAGTGACCAAAATCCTTTGCCGCGAAATAGCCGACGAGGATGGCGATGGCGACGGCGAAGAAGGCCATGGAAGGAATGATGACATCAGTGTTCACGCCTGCAATTTGGATCCATTCTTTATCGCTGACGGCGATGATGTAGGGATCGTCTTCGGTGGATCGCAACCAATTGAAGCTATTAAATGAGAGGAAATCCAGCGTTCCGCCTTCGAGTCCTTCGATTTCGAGAATGGTATTGATGTCCCCCGGTGCTAGCAGGTTTGTCGCTCCCGCAATATGTGATCCATCTGTTTCGATGACGACAATGCTGATGCCGTGTCGCTCAAATTGCTTGAGGGACTCTGGGGGTAAACTGAAAAACGAGGAGTCGCTAGCCTCTTCGTGTAGCTGCTCCAGAACGTTCTTTCGGCCTTCGGCGGCGAAGCGCTCAACGCTATTGCGCGCGTGCCCGTAACCCAAGCTCATAATGAGAAAGGAGGTGACGAAAGTCGTGCCGGCGATCATGACAAAAATTTTGGTGCGAAAGCCAAGGTATGCTGCCGTCTCATTTCGAAGGTCGGGGTCGTCGATCTCTACGGCCAGAGTGTCTCGAATTGGCTCAAGCGCGGCGCGTTGCATGGTATAGGCGAAAAGCTGAGACAAGGCTCCCACGCCAATGGCGCCGATGACCATGAAACTAGAAGAGGCGAGGTCAAAACTTTCGAAGCGGACATTCATCATGATGACGATGAAGGTCGATCCGATTGCATAGCAAGAGAGTAAGAAGACAAACATGAATTGGGGGTAATGCGTGACGTGGTAGAAGGCCTTGAGGCGGTCTTCTTCGCTGACGCAGTCGTTTTCGTGATGATCAAGATAATTGAGAATAGGTCCCAACTTTAATCGCTGTTGAAAAAAGAAGGAGACACAGGACAAGGCGACAGCGGTAATCAACATCAGGGCAATGAGGTATTGAAGCTGGGATGTTGTCAGGTGCACCACAGGGCGCACGATCATGACGATGAGGCACGCCATGATCAAGCCTGAACTCAGGTCGATGCTCAGGATCCTCATCCGGAAGCTGGCGGCACCGGGCAGTTTTCTATTGGGGTCGTTTTCTGACAAGTTTGTGTGACTCCCCTCTGAGCCCTGCATGGGGCCATGGTGTGGACGGCTGTCTTGTCCACTATAGGTGCATCGGTCTTTCCCCTTAAAAACTGTGGCAATGGTCTGACCTGAAACTGTGTCAAATCAATCGATAAACTCATCGAAAGAGTGGAGGGGTCGGTTGGGGTTCCGTATTTAGGTCTCCAGCTGCCAATAATAGATTTATCCAGTATTTGTAGATAGTTGAGAGGGGACTCGCCCTGGTCGAATCAGGGCCATCTGGGTGTTTTCACTATGGGAATCGAGGGGTATCTTTGCGCCCGGACTCGCGGAGAGCTATTTCCGCTTTTCCCGGACAGGGCCGGAAACGGCCGGAATTCTTACCTTTTCAGGCTAACCCGGGCGCCGTACCGGAGTCAGTCATCGAGCAGGGGACCATGGACGTTATCCCAACCATCAACTACGTCGTCTTGGGCATTCTCATCAACGCCGCCCTGGCCAGTTTGGTCTACGGACTCTTCAAAGTCTGGAAGCGCATCCAGGTGGGTAAGCCCTTTGTCGGGGTCGGGCCCGGGCCCGGGAGAGAGGGCTGCGATCTCAAAGCCCTGTTGAAGCAAATAAATTGGCCGGCCTTTATTCATCGTGGCGCCCTGACGTCTCGCTTGCTGAAACAACCGGTCTCGGGCACTGCCCACGCCTTGGTCTTTTTCGGCTCCATTGTCTTGATCATTGGTCATGCGCTCTTCCCCTTGAGCCTGATCGGGGTGCCCGTCTTTGACGGAACCTTCGGCTACCTGGTCATGGGGCTGGGCCGGGAAGTCGCTGGCGTGGCGCTCTTTTTCGGTTTGCTGTTCTTCCTGATTCGCCGGTTGGTCTCTCCCCCTGAGCGCCTCACGGTGGGGAAAACGCGCAAGGGCTTTGTCGCCTTGGAGCTGTACATGGCGTTGATCTTGTTGGCCGGTTATGTCGCCGAAGGTTTTCGCATCGGTTTCGAGCCAGCGCATCACGATGCGCCCAAGTTTATCGGCTTGGCCCTGGGCTCTGTCTTTAACGCGCAGTTCGGCTCAGTGGGTTCCATGGAAGGCTTTCAAATTTTTTGGTGGATTCACGGGCTCTTGGGTGTTGGTTTCATTGCCCTCATCGCGCACACGCCACTTTCTCACATCCTGCTCGGCCCCATCAACTCCGCCCTGGCCGCACGCCGCATAGGAGTGAACCTGAGCCCCATGAACTTCAACTTCGATGATGAGGATGAAGAAGACGAGGATGAAGAGGAAGAGCTGAAGTTGGGCGCCAGTAGCTTGGCGGATTTAAATCAGAAGAACTTGCTCGATTTTGCAGCTTGCCTGTGGTGTGGACGTTGTCACGATGCTTGCCCTGCTGCGCAGACGGGAAAACCCCTCTCTCCCAAGACCATTATGGCCACTTGCGCTTCCTATCTCGAAGAGGGCAAGGCCGATGAACCTTCCTTATTGGAGGCTTTGGGGAAGCAGGAAATTTTTGATTGTGTCACTTGTGGTGCTTGTGCCGAGGTTTGTCCAGTAAGCAATAGTCCGGTGGAATCCATCCTGGAATTCCGACGGCACTATGTCATGGAACTGTCGGAGATGCCCGAGACCATGGCCGCAGCCAATCGAAACCTGGAGTCGCGAGAACATCCCTTTGTGGGAACGGGGTCCAGCCCCGATGATTGGCGCCAAGGACTTGAGGTTCCCATCTTTGAAAAAGGGACGACGGAGTACCTGCTTTGGTTGGGCTGCGCCGTGACCTACGAAGAGCGTGCACAGAAAGTGGCACGCGCCATGGTGGGAATTTTTGAAGCGGCAGGCGTTTCCTACGGCATTCTCGAAGAGTCGCGTTGCACCGGCGACGTGGCCAAGCAAATGGGTAATGAGATGCAGTTTGTCGAAATTGCCGAAGCCAATATCGAGGACTTCAAGGAAGAGGGCGTTCAGAAGATCATCACCATGTGTGCTCACTGCTTCAATAGTTTCGATCGTTACTACCCCGAACTGGGTGCCAATTACGAAACCCTTCCTCATGCCGTGTTCATTGATCAGTTGATTAAGGACGGTAAGTTGAATGTGAAGAAGAACACCACGGAAAAACTCACCTACCACGACCCCTGCTATCTGGCACGTCACAATGGCATCATGGATGAGCCTCGCGATGCCGTGAACGCTTTGGGGTTGTACGTGGAGATGCCGCGCCACAAGAAGGAAAGCTTCTGTTGTGGAGCGGGTGGCGGGAACTACTGGGGCGGTGCGGGTGGCGACGCGCGCATTAGCGACGTTCGTGCCAAGGAAGCACTGGATACGGGTGCCGACAAGATTGTAACGTCCTGTCCTTTCTGCTTGTTGATGTTGACTGACGGTGTGAGCAAGGAGACGGAAACTCCGAAGGTTTACGACCTTGCCGAGTTGATCGTTGAAGCCCTGGCAGAAACAGGAGAAGACCTGTGCCCAGCGACGAACGCTTAGATCGCCTTGCCGTTTTGGAATCCATGGAAGAGATCCGCAATCTGGCGCGGAAATACGCTCACTTTGTCTGGCAGGGCGACGTGCCTTCGGCCATCGACATGTTTACTGAAGACGGCGAAATGAACACGGGCGAGCGGCCCCCCATTGTGGGCAAGGAAAAACTGCTGCAGGTGTATGGCGAGATGTTGGGGCAGGCCATGCTGCATCCTTTCGTGCATAACCACGTGATCGATCTGGCAGAAGACGGCGAATCCGCAACGGGCGTTTGTTATCTCGATTTACGGGCTACGACCGCTGCGGGAAGTGTGATGGGTTCCGGCTTTTACAATGACCGCTATCAACGTGTGGATGGCGTGTGGAAGTTCAGGTCGAGACAACTGAATATGGAGTATCTGGTAAAACCGGGTGCGCCATGGATTGAGGATCAAGGGTGAAGGCTCGTGCATAGAGAATCGGGCACGAGTATCCGAGTATGAATTGGATCCCGCTGGGCGCGCGCTACATGTTGCTCAGCGCATTCTCCTTCAGCATCATGAGCTTGTTCGTCAAGCTCGCCGGTGAGCGCATCCCTGCTCATGAGATGGTGACGGCCCGCGCCGTGGTCTCCTTGGTGCTGAGTTATATCATTCTAAAAAAAATGGGTATCCCCGTTTGGGGCAATCGCAAAGACTTGCTTCTTGCGCGGGGTACGGTCGGTTTTTTTGCACTGCTCTGTGTTTACTATGCACTGACGGTCTTGCCCTTGGCGGAAGCCACGGTCATTCAGTACCTGCATCCAATTTTCACGGCTCTAATCGCGATGTTCTTCTTGGGCGAACGCCCTGGTTTGGGTGTCATCGTTTGCATCGTCTTGAGCTTTGCGGGCCTGGTATTAGTGGCCCGTCCTGCTTTTTTGTTTGACGATTTAACGGCGAGTTGGGAGCCCCTGGCGGTGACGGCAGCGGTCCTCGGCGCATTGGGAAGCGGCGTAGCCTATACCCTGGTGCGAAAGTGCGCCGCCACCGAAGATCCTTTGGTGATTGTCTTCTACTTTCCGCTCATCGCCTTGCCGGGGACGATTCCTTTTTTGATACACGATGCTGTTTGGCCACAGGGCATGGAGTGGATTTACTTGCTGGGCATTGGAGTGTTTACACAGATCGGCCAGGTGGCCTTGACCAAGGGCATTCAGTTGGAGACCGCCGCGCGCGCGACGAGTTTTTCTTACTTTCAAGTCGTGTTTGCAACGATCTGGGGAGTGCTTTTCTTTGCTGAGATCCCCTCGCTGTGGACGCTGGCGGGAGCTTTGCTGATTGTGGCGGGGACCTTCTTCAGCATGGGCGAAAGCCGTCGCGCCAACGCTTGAAGATCGGACTTGACCAGAGATCTACTCCGGAATCTCCACAGCCTTCAGGTCTTCGGCGAATTGATCGGGCACAAAGACTAGAGATGGGCGACTCAGCATGAGTTGGCTTTTGGCTTTCTCGCACCAGGGAAGTAAGTAGCGCTCGCGCAGTTCTCGAATCAGCACGGATTCTTCTCGTTCAATGGCGCAGGCATAGATCTCACAGGCCGCACCGAGTTGATCCGGCGGCACATGCATGTCGTCCCATTCCAGTCCCAGGTGTGTCATCACCTGGATGAAATCAGCACGCGTCGGATCTCCTTCGAGATTGAGTTGGCTGTGCAGGAGCAAAGACACCAGAGGCATGGGATTGCCCACCAGGAAGGTCGTCCAAAACTCAGATCGGCATTGCTCGAAATCTTGCGGCAAGGCCAGGGCTTCCCACGCTTCGAGCCGCAACTCTTCGGGGGCCATGGGGCTGAAGATGCGCGACCAGGCGAGCATGGGGAGTGCTGCTTGCACACTTCCAGCTGTCATCGACTAGGCCTCAATGGGAAACCAACCGGGGCTGACGGATTTGAGTCCAGCGCGATTTCGAGCAGCGCCACGCCATACCGCAGCGGCCAATTGCTGATGGGCCTCCAGAGCGGGCCATTCAGCAATGTTAAAGGTGACGGTCCAGCGTCCCTTGTCCCAAGCTGAAGTCACGGTCCAACCTTCGGGTGGTTCGTTCCGCTCAACGGTTCCCCATCCTTCGGCGACAACGCGCAAAGGTGCCTCGCGATCAGCCCGCCAGAGAATGGCTTCCACGGGCTTGCCCTCTTCACCCATGGTGATCCAAACGGCGTCGGGCGTACCCGGTGCCATGAAGGCCACACTGTCAATAAATCGATGCGTGTCGTCCGAGACATCGGTCACGGGATCGGGGCAATCCCAGGACAGTGTAAGTTGCCAGGCCTTACCGTTCTGTGTGACTTCAACATCGGCTTTGGGCGTACTGGGTTCTCTCGGGTCGACGTAAGCCTCTTTAACGTAATTGCCGGGCTGCAATCCGGTAGGTGCACTGATTAAGTCTAATTTCTTCTTCATGAGAACACCTCACGCGTACCGTCATCGAGTTTGAAATTTTCATTCCAGTCGTAGGCGATGAGCAGATCCATGAGCTCACTGCTTTCGCCGGCCTTTTTCCTTTCACGCTCTTCCAATAGGATGTTCATGGCATCTTTGACCGCAGGTCCGAAGAGTTGTTCCAGGAAGGCCATGGGAATGCGGGGTTCATCCAGAGGGACGCCGTGCATATCCAATTGTGGTGGACTCATGGGGGGGACGTAGAACACATTGGGCCCGATTCCGTATTCGGGATGCAGGGGAACCGCCACTCCCCATTTCTTGACCAGTTTCCAGATGGGACCGTCTTCATCATCCATAAAGCCGACATAGCGCAGTCGCCCGGGGCACTGTCGTGCGCAAGCGGGAGCGACACCTTCTTCGACGCGTGGCGCGCAGAAGATGCACTTATTGGCCACCTGCCGTTTGGGATCGAAGTACACCTTCTTGTAAGGGCAGGCTTCGACACAGAAGCGATAACCGTGACAGCGATCCTGGTTCACCATGACGATGCCGTTTTCTTCGTTCTTGACAATGGCCCCGCGCGGGCAGGCGTGCAAGCAGGCCGGCTCTTCGCAGTGATTACAAATGCGAGGCAAATAGAAATAGTGGTTGTCTTCAGGGTAGGTGCCGACCCCTTCATCCTCATCCCAATTGGCGCCGTGCTTGACGTTCTTCTCTTTGGGCTGGATCCAGATCTTCTGGCTGGGCTCATTGCCGGAGCTGGCAAAGACTTCTTGGTGGTCGAAGGTCCAAGCGCGACCGTAACCGGTGTCCAAGGTCGGGATTTCTCCGCGCTTGATCTTGCCCTCAGCATCTATTCCACCCGTGGTCTGCCAATTGGCGGGATAACCTTTGCCAGGCATGGTTTCCACATTGTTCCAATAGGCATAACCGGAACCCGTGTCGGTATTCCACATCTTCTTGCATGCGATGGTGCAAGTTTGGCAACCCAGACACTTGTTCAGGTCCAAGACCATAGCGACCTGCCGCTTCACATTGGTGGCGTATTTTTCTCTTGCCATAAATTTGTCCTCTTCGATTCTCGGTTGCCTTGCTTCTCGGCTTCTCTTCGAGGCCTGGTTTCTTTCCCTATTCTCTAGGCCGGGGCTATGAGCTCTTCACCCTTCCAAGGGCGAAGCCCGACGCGAGTGTCTTGTACGAAGGCACCGGGTTGATAATGATTAATCCCAAAGCGCAGATGGCCTTGGCCGCCGGCGAGCCCCAGGGGTTTCATGATTCCGGGCGTAATGAACTTGTAACTCTTGTGCTCTGGAAATTGGTTGGGATCCCAGGCGTGGAAGTAATAAGCGACGTTAGGACGAACCATGCTGGAGTACTTGACGCGCATACGCACTTCGCCCAGATCGTTCGTAAGCACAGCCCACTCGCCATCGCCGATTTCAAGTTTCTTGGCTTCAACAGGATTGAGGTAGAGCGCTGGCTCGCCTCGCTGCAGGCGCAATAACAGCGGTACGTCGCGCCAGGTGCTGTGAACGCTCCAGCGACTGTGACAGGAAACCAGTTGGAAGGGGTAGTCCCCGCCGGCCTTGGGGCTGTCACGGTGCGTGGGCATGGCTTCATCCGCTTCCAAGAACCAGGGATGATCCAGGTAGAAACTCTGGCGCCCCGTGAAGGTGGGCCAGCGCCACTTGTCTTTAATCATGTGTGTAAAGGGAGACAGAACGCCTTCGCCCTTCCATTCGTCGTTGAAGAGGAAGGAGGGAGAGATGTTCAGACCCGTGCTCTTGAATTTCTCGACGCCAGTCTTCTTGAGGTTTTCGATCAGCATGCCCTTACAGGACGGGCTGTCGGTGATGATGTCCTGTGTGACTTTCTCAACGTCTTTGGCACCGTAATGCCCTTCCAAACTGTAGCTCTGGTGCAAGGTCTTCCAGTCGACGTCGTAACGACCACAGCCGTCCATGACGGGCATGTTGCGTTCAATGGCGATTTCCTCAAGGCGTTTGGAAAGCAACCAGTAGATTTCCCATTCGTCTTTACACTGTCCCAGGGGAGGTACCGCCGCATCGCAGTAATGCAAGTAGGGGATGTAGGACATGGTGTACTTGATGCCCGATTTTTCGTACCAGCCCGCCGCAGGCAGGATGTAGTCCGCGTTCATCAAGGTGATGTTCATCTTTTGATCGATGCCAATGACCAGATCGATGTTGGCCCAGATATTGTCGAGGAATTTCTGTGTTTGATTGGAGCGACGAATCAGGCTGGAACCGCCGGTGAGAAAGATCTTTGGAGAACCATTGCGGGGGTACTTGTCATGCCACCCCTTCTCTTCGGCCTCTTTGACGTAGTCATCCAAGGGTCGTGGGTACAGACCTTCAACTTCTTTGTTGAGATTTTCTTTAATGCCTTGGTAGTGGTAGTCGAGTTGCGAAACATTGGTGGCACAGACGGCTTCCGTCTCACCTTTTTCACCCACTTCCAAGAGGACCTCGACCGTGCTCTTTCGGCCCTTGATGAGATCCACCATGATGTCGAGCACTTCGCTGGGCGTGGCCATGCCTGCCATCATCTCGAGCTTGCCGATGATGCCTGATTTATCCAGCTGCAGGGCACTGCCGAAACCCGCCATGTCAATGAGGCCCGTGGCTTGATAGCCCGCACCTTTCTTGCCAATGGCACCTTTCATGGCCAGGCAGAGCAACTTGGTGCGATTCATGAGATCAGAATGCATAAAGCGGTTCGAGCCCCAACTGGAATGGATCATGGGTCGTTCCGAGTTGGCAAACCCATGAGCAAACTTCTTGACCAGTTCGATGGACATGCCGGTGAGGTCAGCGACGGCCTCAAAGGTGAAGGGGTCGAGCCGCTCTTTCATCAAGCTGCCGACGGTGGAGACCATGATCTCTTCGCCACTGAGGAGGGTGACAGGAAAGACACCTTCGATAGGGGGTACAAAGCCCTCGACGATGAGTTGTCCACTGTCCGCCCCTTCGGACCCCGGTGCTTCAACGGGGAGTTTGGTGTCGGGGTTCCAGATGTAGACGATGTTTTCTTTCTTGTCTTCGTGGGCGTCTTCCAGCATGTCGGAGCCGCGCAACATACGACCGTCATCCAAGCGAACCAAGATAGTGAAGTCGGTTTGTTCGCGAACGTAGTCTTCTTCTAGTTTGCCACTGTCCCAGATGTGTCGCGCGACACACATGCCCAGCGCTGCGTCGGTTCCCGTGGCAATGGGTAACCAATTGTCGGCATGCATGGCCGTTGCCGTGTACTGGGGATCGATGACGGTGAGTTCGGAGCCGCCGTAGCGCGCTTCGTACAGAAAGTGTGCGTCGGGCATTTGCGTGACCGAAGGATTCATCATCCACACGACGTTGTAGTCGGAGAGGAACCACTCGTCGCTGGAACCACCGATGTGTGCGACACCCAAGGTGAGTGTGCCGCCCAGGTTGAGGTCGCCGATCTCGGCCCACATGTCGGCGAAGATTCCTCCAGCTTTCATCTGGAACTTGAAGCGCCCGACGGTGGTGCCTCCGTGGTCAAAATTGGGGCCTAAGTCCTGGTAGATGGTATCCGTGCCGTGTTCGGTGACGATGTCACACATCTGGTGCGCGATTTCATCAATGGCTTGTTCCCAAGAGATTTTCTCCCACTGGCCGCCGCCGCGTTTGCCCACACGTTTCATGGGCACCGTGAGGCGGCTGGGGCCGTACATCACGTCTGTGTAACAAGCCCCTTTCTGGCAACCGCGGGGATTGAAGTCGGGGACGCCCGGCTCGGACTGCTCGTAGGTGGCGGTTTGCTCTTCGCGCATGACGATGCCGTTTTTGACGTAGACATCCCAAGCGCAGGCGCTACGACAATTGGCCCAACCGTGTGAACTCTTGGCGATACTGTCCCAGCTCCAGCGCTGTCGATACAAGTCTTCCCAAGTATCGAGCTTCTTGGGGTTGCGTGACGAGCCCGCTACAAAATCTTCTGCCTGTGCAGTTTGCCGGAAGTGGAAGAGGGGAAGTCCACTTGCAGCGATGGCTGCGCCGGTGATCTTCATGAAGTTACGTCGTGTGGTTTGTGGTTGTGTCACTTCGTGTTCTCCTCGGAAAACAGTAGTCGGATAATGTCGTGAAGAAGATGGCGCTGCTTGTTGCGCATCTCTTCTTCCAATAGGTTTTCTCCGCTGATGAGCTTGTACATTGGAGCCATGGTGAAGTAGCCGGCGATCATGTTGTACAAGGCGAGTACCAGCAGGGTGGTTTGCTCATCGCTCCAGCGCTTGCTTGGTGAGTGAGAGACGATGCCAGCCGCCGCGTTAAACATGGGCTGCACCCATTCGGCGAGACGGGCGTGAAGTCGATCTCCACCAGATAGGGTTTCGTGCTGCATGAGGTTGGGCAGGTTGGGGTGCTCGGCCAGGAGGTCCATGAGCCCGTCCACGACGTGCAAGTCGAGTTCATCCCCTTGGTTGGCTCGGATGGCCAATTGTTGGAAGAGTTCCCACATGGGTCGCAGGCCGCGTTCCAAGACCGCCAGGTAGAGGTTTTCTTTACCATCGAAGTGGTTGTAGATGCTGGGATTGCGAATTTCAGCGCGCTTAGCGATGTCTCGCAATGTGGTGCCGGCGTATCCATTTTCAGCAAAGAGTTCCTCGGCGGCGTTGAGGATGCGCTCAGCGGTTTCAGCCCCTTTGCGCAAACGGCCATCGCTGAACTCTTCGACTTCGAGAGGGAGAAGCTCTTCAGTGGGCTCAGCTGTCCCCTGTGGGGAGTGGGGAAGCGCGGGATCCATGGACTCTCCATAAAAATGAACAAGCGCTAGTTTACTTGGATTGTAGTGGAAGTCAAACCTTTTGAGCTGGGATCTTCCTTCCTTTCTTCCCAGCAGCAGAGTGGCTAGGGTGGCGAGGGGAACTCGCCCCAATCTGAGGATCAAGGCATGTCTTCTATATATACAGATCCATCAGATGGAGGGAGCTCTTCCTACCCCCGCTTCAATCCCCGCCTCCCCTGGCTGGGCGCCGATCTTCAGACCCTGCGCAATGCCCTCGTTCAGCGCCAACGACCTTTGGAAGCTTCCAAGAGCAGGGCGGGCGAAGGGGCAGCGGGCCGGCGACTACATTTGGACTTGGACGATGGAACGGGTGATGTGCTGTGCGCCTGGCTTCAAGAACCAGACGATGCTTCCAAGCCCGCCCGCCCGCTGCTGGTCCTCATCCACGGCTTGGCCGGATGTGAGGAGAGCAGTTACATGGAGATGAGCGCGCGCAGCTTCGTGGCGTTGGGCTATAGGGTACTGCGCTTGAACTTGCGCGGTGCCGGACCGTCGCGTGCTTCTTGTCGCCTGCAATACCACGCCGGATGCACGGTTGATTTGAAAGCGGCTCTGCATGCTTTGCAGCGTGATCATTCGAAGTTGGGCGAAGCCGGTTTTTTGCTCGCAGGATTTTCCTTGGGCGGAAACATGTTGCTCAAGTTCCTGGCAGAATACCCGGACGAGTTCTGCATCCATAAAGCGGTAACGGTGTCGGCGCCTCTGGATTTGTCTGCGACCGCACAGCGCATTTTGAAACCGAGAAACGCTTTGTACCAAAGGCACCTCTTGTCCAGAATGCGCAAGGAATGTTTTGGAAGGGGCGCTGAGATCTCGCCGGCAGAAAAAGAACGAGTGCTTGCCGCCCGCAGTATTTATCAGTACGACGAAGTTTTTATTGCACCGCGCAATGGATATCGAGGAGCGGAGCATTACTATGCTGAAAACTCAGCCAAGAGCTTTCTCTCAGAGATTCGTTGTCCGACCTTGTTGATTCAGTCCTTGGATGATCCGTGGATTCCAGAACAGGCGTATCGTGAAGCGGCTTCCCGTAGTAACGAGTTTGTGTACCCGCTGCTAGCCAGAGGGGGTGGGCATTTGGGGTTCCACGGAAAAAGGTCCGAGGTTCCCTGGCACAACCTTTGTATGAAGCAGTTCTTTGAGCAGAGTGCTTAACCTTATTGCCATTTGCAAAAGGAGATTTTCGTGGAGTGTTTGTATGTTTGCTTAGTGGCCGTGATATTCCTTCCTTATTCCTTGGCGGTTTATGGTGCCTACTATCGCCATAAAGTCTTTGGTCGTGTGGACAATGACAATCCTCGTGTTCAGGCTGCGGCCTTGGACGGGGTGGGGGCGAGGATCTATGCAGCCCAACAAAACGCCTGGGAGAATTCGATTCTCTTTATAGGAACAGTCGTCGTGAATCAACTGGCGGGAGGAGACCCACAGCAGGCGGCCTTGCCAGCAACTATTTTTGTAGGTCTCCGCGTGTGCCACTCCATTTCCTACGTGGCTGGTTGGGCCAATCTGCGCTCCATTGCCAATACCGGTGGCCTGGTTTGCTGCGCCTGGTTGATTGTTCAAGCCGTGAGTTAGGTTAGATGCACCGCATGCTTGATCTTGTTCCAAGCTCCCGGTTTGTGCGTGACCAAGAGGAATCCACCCATGGCACCGGCTGCCAGAACGTTGGCAATCGTGATGGGAACGACGCCGACCACAGTGATTACGCCGTGCATGAAAATACTTGCCATCAGGAAGAATCCGATTTCGAAGGCGACTAGTAGGGCGGTCAGCATGAGGTAGGGACGTTGGGCGTGCAGTTCGACTTCGTGCACGGCAATGGAAACTACAGCGCCGAGGATTCCAAAGGTGAGAAAGTGCACCAAGGTGTAATAGGTCACCATGTCAAGTTGAACCGAGGTGACGCTTTCGGCGGCCACACCGGTAAACAAAACGGTACCCATGAGTGAAGGGGTAAAGAAGGGTTGACCGTTCAGGAGATCGATGACTAGAAAGAAGAGGGCCACGACGGAACCACCGATCGCGCCGATGTAGAAAGCATCAAAAATAAAATCATCTGCACCATGTGTCGGGCTTTCGGGTTCGTGATTCATGTCGTTCTCCTTCTCGGGTCTACATTGATGGGTGTAGGATCCATCATGCGCCCGGTCGGGAGCGTGAATCAATCGAGCCTTCCGGGGAGAGGCCTCGGGTTTGCAGAGTAGGTTGAGGTTCAAGGGAAGACGGTCGTGCCACCCAGAGAAGGGCTTACGATATTTCCGCCGCGGCCAGCGACTTCTTGAAAATGGCAGGCCTGTTGATCTGTGGACCGATAAATCGATTGAAAATCACTATTACAGACCTAAACGTCTATTGTGTGTCACCTCGAATCTTCTCAGCCCGTGCTTGAAAGCGCACAGTCTCGATTTCGGGCTCTAATTTCAGGACATTTTTAACTAGCAGATTTACTGCTTAACATGCAGGGCTGACTCTTCCTCATGTACTTTTACTAATACCGGGCAGGTGAATTTTCGTTGGACTTTTAACACTTTAAACACCCCCTCCATCGCTTGCGAAGCGAATTCCCCTAAGCTAGTTAGTCCTCTTTACTTTGATTAGTTTAAATACATAAAACAGTTTTAATTCCAGCAAACGAGGGCTGTTTGCCGGCGAAGCTAGGACGCTGACCATGTTCGACGTTCCAGGCATGTTGATTACGCAGGGCGAATTTGGGTAGAGCATGAAAAGGGTAAAAAGGGGAAGCGCTTTGACGACCAGGCTTGTGATCTTGGCGATGCTCAGTATCGCCGCGAGCTCCTTCGGATTTACACCAGCCAATGCGGAAGCTGATTCCAACGCCAACGGGAAAGAGCTTTATCAGCTCTGTGCGCAGTGCCATGGCAAGGACGGTCTGGGGAATCAGGTTGCTCTCGCTCCCGCCATCGCGGGTCAGAGAGATTGGTACTTGCTCAACCAGATCACCAAGTTTCGATCGGGCCAACGCGGTACACACTTCTATGACATTGCGGGAATGCGCATGCGCCCCATGGCCTTGAGCCTGCGAACCGACCAAGATGTGGCTGACGTCGTCGCTTATGTTGCAGCCATGCCTCCCGAGAAACCTGCCGCAACGCTTGAGGGTGGAGATCCGGAGAAGGGCAAAACCCATTTCCAGGTTTGCCTGGCTTGCCACGGCCCGAATGGAGAGGGTATGCAGGCTTTGAATGCTCCTACACTGAATCACTCCAGCGACTGGTACCTGCTGACGCAGTTGCAAAATTTTCGCGCGGGTATTCGAGGGACGAACCCTGAAGATGTGACCGGGGCAATCATGCGACCCATGTCCATGACCCTCCCCGACGAGCAAGCCCTGCAAGACGTAATCGCATACATCATGACCCTTTCGGAATCGAAATAAGAACCGAGGGACTGAGGAGAAGCTGTGGGAAAGGCATATCCACCGGACGAACTTGCACATAGGCTCTTTGTCATCGCCATCGTTGCTGTAGGGCTTTACGTTGGCTCAGTCATACTTTTTGTAATCTAGAGACGTTCGAATGATTGAAAGACATCATCGAATGGAAGGTCAACAAATATGATCGAACGCTATGTAGAGATTGCATCGACCTACGGCGGTAACATCGACGCGCTCATTTTATTGATCGCGGCGCTGGTCGGCTTTTGGCTCGTGCTTTGCGAAGTTGTTTTCATCGGTTTCATCATCAAGTTTCGAGAGAAGCCGGGTGTGCGTGGTCAATACATCACGGGAGAGGAGAAACATCAGAAACGATGGATCGCCATCCCTCATTACCTGGTCTTGGTCTGTGACATCGTCATTATCGTGTTCGCGGTCAATATCTGGTACACGGTCAAGCAAGATTTGCCTGAACCCGACGTTACCGTTCGTATCATTGGCCAACAGTGGGCTTGGAGCTTCGTCCATCCCGGTACCGATGGTTTGCTAGATACCGAAGACGACATCAAGATGGTCGATGAGCTTCACGTTGAAAAAGACAAGGTCTATCACTTCAAGTTGGAAGCTCGAGACGTGATGCACAGCTTTTCCGTTCCGGTTTTTCGCTTGAAGCAAGACGCTGTGCCAGGCCGCATCATTACAGGTTGGTTTGAAGCGACGAAGCTCGGCAGCTTCGATATCCAGTGCGCCGAAATTTGCGGGATTGGCCACGGTATGATGGCAGCCAAGATCTTCATCGAATCCCCTGAAGAGCATCAGAAGTGGGTGGCGTTGAATGACCCCACGGAAGATTCCAAACACACATCCACTGTTGCGGCGAATAACGCCGCAGCTAATTGAGAGGCAGCATGTCTGATTCGCATGATCATCACGAGAGCCACGGCTTCATGTCGTACGCCTTCTCGACAGACCACAAAGTTATCGGCATGCAGTACATGTTTACCGGCATGGCCATGGCCTTGATTGGTGGATTTTTTGCCTATGCCTTCCGTATGCAGTTGGCCTTCCCGGGTATGGATGTTCCCCTCTACGGAATCGTATCTTCCGCTGAATACAATTCCCTGGTGACCAACCACGGAACCATCATGATCTTCTGGGTGGCGATGCCTGTTCTCATCGCGGCCTTTGGAAACTTTCTGATCCCACTGATGATTGGCTGTGACGACATGGTGTTCCCACGCCTCAATCGTCTCTCCTATCAGATCTTCTTGCTCAGTGCGATCGTACTCATCTCCTCCTTCTTTGTTGAAGGTGGTGGTTTTGGCGGCGCATGGACGTCCTACCCGCCGCTTTCTGCCAAGGCCGAATACAATCTCACGCCCTTGGGTTCGTCGCTCTGGCTTTTGGCTGTAGCCTTGGAATTCGTGGCGTTTTTGCTCGGTGGAATCAACTTTATTACGACGGTGATGAATGCTCGTGCTCCCGGCATGACCATGGACGATATCCCCATGGTGATCTGGATGATTGTCCTGGCCAGCATCCTGTTCATGGCCTCCGTGGGCCCCTTGATCGCTGGCGCCGTCATGCTGTTCTTTGACCAGCAATTGGGGACGGCCTTCTTTGATCCTGATCGCGGTGGTGACCCGGTTCTGTGGCAGCATCTTTTCTGGTTCTTTGGTCATCCTGAAGTGTACGTGGTGTTATTGCCCGCCATGGGCATTACAGCAGACGTGATGTGTGTCTTTGCTCGCAAGAAACTCTTCGCCTACCGAACGGTGCTTTACACCGCCATCGGTACAGGCGTTCTGAGCTTCTTCGTTTGGGCACATCATCAGTTTATCTCGGGCATCGATCCGCGAATGGCGAACCTCTTCACCGTCACCACCTTGTTGATTTCCATTCCCATTGCCGAGATGTGTTTTGTTTACATCGCCACTTTGTACGGTGGTTCCATTCGGCTGACGACCCCCATGCTTTGGGCCTTGGCTTTCTTGGGCGAATTCATGATCGGTGGTGTGACGGGAATCTTCTTGGGCGCCAGTGGTTCAGATATCTACCTGCACGATTCTTACTTTGTGCTCGCGCATTTCCATTACACCTTCTTCCCCATTGCCATTATCGGGGTCTTTGCGGGGATCACTTTCTGGTATCCCAAGATGTTTGGAAAGATGATGAACGAGACCATGGGTAAGATTCATTTCTGGGGCACGGTCATTCCCTTTAACTGCATCTTTATCCCCCTCTTCCTCCTGGGCATTGGTGGGCAGCATCGCCGAATTTACAACTATGAGCATTTCCCTGAATTGGCGGGAAAGTCCATGCAGGATATGCGCGTCTTCGCCACGGTGTCCTTGTGCATCATGCTCATCTTCCAGTTCGTCTTCCTCTATAACTTCTTTGCCAGCTTGTTGAAGGGCAAAGAAGCCGGAAAGAATCCTTGGAAGTCCAATACCTTGGAGTGGACGACGGAGTCACCCCCTCCCCATGGAAATTGGAAGGAGTTGCCCAATTGTTACCGCGGGCCATACGAATACAGTGTTGAAGGTCGCGAAGAGGATTACTGGCCTCAAAACATTCCGGATGACGAACCGGCTGGGGGTGCAGCATGAGACCGATTGCAACCACTCGTAGCGCGACGGGAATCCCCACTGGTCGATTGGCCGTGTGGTGGTTGATCGCTTCGGAAATTGTGTTGTTCGGAGGCTTGTTGAGTGCCTACATCATGTATCGGCTTTCTCACGATGCATGGACGGCCCAAGCGGCTCAAACCAATATGTGGCTGGGCGCCACCAATACTTTCGTGCTGCTGACCTCAAGCCTCACAGCGGTATTGGCTCACAAGGCAGCCGATAATAATGACACGGATGGGGCCTTTAAGTACCTCTGGTTCACCATTTTGGGCGCACTGATTTTTGTCAGCATCAAGGCCTTTGAGTGGACCACAGAGATCCAACATGGCTACACGCTGACATCCAGCACCTTCTGGTCGTTCTATTACTGTGCAGCGGGTTTGCATGCACTCCATGTCATTGCCGGTGCGACGATCATGGCCATTGTGTCCATGGATGTGAGGAAAGGTAAGGAGATGCAGCGCGTTGAGCTGTGTGGTCTTTACTGGCACTTCGTCGACCTGGTCTGGATTTTCCTCTTCCCACTCTTGTACATCGCCAAGTAGGAGACTGAGAAATTGTCTGAAGCCGCACACGTACATCACCCCAATTACGTCAAAGTCTGGGGAATTCTCATTGTTCTCCTGGTTTTGAGTGTCTTGGGTCCCGAGATCGGAATCAAGTGGGTCACTCTCATCGCGGCCTTTGGTATCGCCGTGGTGAAGGCATATCTCGTTGCCAAGAACTTCATGCATCTCAACGTAGAGAAGCGTTACGTCGTTTATCTTTTCTTAACCGCCTTGGCCTTCATGGCTCTTTTCTTCTTCGGCGTTGCGCCTGATGTGATGCAGGGTTCTGGAACGAATTGGGAAAAGCCCGGATGGGATGCCCCTGCACCTGTTGCTGAGCCCGGTCATGGTGAGCACGGTACCGCCGAGAGCGGTCACTGAGTAAGGAGCCTTCTATGATGACTGACAATACAGCGACTTTTCCCAGCGTTCCTCAACGCCGCCCCGTTGTGATTGAAAACGGTGCCATTGGGATGCTCTTGTTCGTCGTCTGCGAAGTCATGATGTTTGCTGGCCTGGTCAGCGCCTTTAATATCGCCAGAGCCGGGGCAGGTGGAGTTTGGCCGCCCATGGGACAGCCACGGCTTCCCTTGGAAGAGACGGCCATTAATACCATCGCCCTGTTGATCAGCGGTGTTCTCATTGCTTATACCGCTCAGCGCTTCAATAGAGCAAAGGCGGTGGCCGATCAAACCACCCATCGCATCCTGCTAGCTGCAATCTTGTTAGGAGTTTTCTTCGTCGGATTCCAGGGGATGGAGTGGTTGGCCCTACTCAAGGAAGGCTTGACGCTGACCTCCAGCCAGCATGGCAGTTTCTTCTATCTGATTGTGGGGATGCACGCCCTACATGCCGTGGGCGCGATTTTGTTTCTCGTCATCTGCTGGATCAACGCTCGGCGCGGAAAGATGGGCAAGAGTGCTTTCTCGGCAGCCTGCGTTCTATGGTACTTTGTGGTCGGCGTGTGGCCGTTTCTCTATCTAACGCTTTACTTGTAAGGGGCGAAGAGACCGTGACTCGAGTAATCGTACCTTTATTTCTGTCGCTTCTTATTCTGACCGTGTTGGTGCCCGGCGTTGCTGAGGCTTGCGCTGTGTGCGCCCCCACGGACGAAGAAGAAGTGCGAACGGCTTTTATCGTGAGCACCGCCTTTATGACCTTCTTCCCTCTCCTGGTTCTGGGTAGCGTCGTCTGGTGGATTCGCAGCCGTTACAAGGCGATGTCCTAGGCCGCGGCGTCGGTCGATTCTTCCTCAAAGCCATGCGCAACCTCTCGTGGCATGGTGGTTGCTCCCACCATGATCTTCACGGCTTTGGCCAATCTTTTAAACACAGATTCCTGGACATAGGGGATCCCGTGTTTTTCGCAGCATTCTCGCACCCTGGTTTGTGAACGCTGGTATTGAAGTAAGGGCAGGTCTGGCCAGATGTGATGTTCGATCTGGTAGTTCAGCCAGCCGTGGAAAAAATCGATCCGGTCCGTACCGCAGGGGTAGTTCACAGAGCCCACAATCTGGCGCAAGTAGAATTCATTTTTCCCGCCCACCCCTTCTTGGAAACGAGGAATGTCGTCACCTGCATGGTTGGGGACGATGACGAGAAAGGCGTGCAGGTTGGTGAAAATCTCTGCAAGGATGGAGTTGATTAGAACGGCCATGGCGGCGCTTTTGCCCAGCGGTAGAAAGAGCGCGGGCAAGAAAGCAAAACGGAAGGCCGCATAGGGGAGCAGACTCTTCAGCCACACCTCACGACCGACACTGGCAAAAGGATTCCAGGCTTCGATACTGAGAAGAGAAGGTGGCTCGGCTTGCCCTTTGCGTCGAGCGGTAGCACCGCGCAACTCCTTCAGGGTATTGGGTCCGTAATAGGTGGGCTTCCATACGCAGGCAAACAGAGCCACAAAGAGATAGCGAAGGGCCAGGGGCGCCCGAGAATTTCGCAGCCATTCCATATTGTATTCGAGCTGATCGGGGTCGAGCGTTTCACCTAAATTATAATGGTGGAGATTGTTGTGCTCTTCGTGCCAGGCCTCTGGGGGCATCCAATCGAACCAATCGATGAGGCGTCGCCAACCCTTGGCGAAACCCTTGCTGGTGTAGTGTTCGGGAATTCCGTCAATGCGGTCGTAGCCTCGGTGCGAAATGGGATGCGCGATGGTGGTCCAGCGCGTGAAGATGCCTTGGCTAATCAATAGAGCGGAAAAGGGATTGGGTAGGATCCATGCAGTGGCATAACCCAGTAGCGTGCAGGCGCGACCCCAGCCTTCAATTTTTCGCAAGTGCTTGAAGTCTTCCGCTCCCATTTCGGCTTGGAGATCTTTTCGGATCAAAGCGAGATCCCGGGCCAGTTGTTCGATGTCTGTGGTCATGTGTACTCAACTATGATTTGGAGGTTTGGATTGGGAAGGGGCGCTGTATCAACTCTTTGCTGAAATCGTTTGTTCTAAAAGGGCCAAGAGCGGCATCCAAGTAGCACCGATTGAGTGTAAACTCAACTTGGACTGACGGTTCGTTTCAATTGCTTTTTTAACCCGGAGAAGTTTGCAAAAAATACCTCGTCGAAGTGGGTTGACGAGGTGTGGCGATCCGTAGATTCTACTAATCTGATAGTACGGGTGTTGCAGCGTGTGGTCTGGATCAACGGATTGTTCTCGAAGCGTTTCAAAAGAAGGGCTTCAAAATAAGAGTTTCAAAATAGGAGAGACAGTCGTGTACGACGCAGAGGCCATCACGAATGGAATTCGCATACAGGTGGAAACCAAATATTCACCAGAGCATTCCGAGGGTCGGCCCGACGAATGGTTTTTCTTGTATCGAATCCGAATTTCCAATGAGAGTGAACAAACGCATCAACTGTTGTCACGCCACTGGATCATTACCGATGGAACGGGTCATGTAGAAGAAGTTCGAGGGCCGGGTGTGGTAGGAGAACAACCCACCCTGGAGCCTGGAGAATCCTTTGAATACACCTCGGGCTGTCCGCTGACGACCCCCTTTGGAAATATGGTGGGCACCTACCAAATGATTCGCGCGGACGGTTCGATGTGGGACGCGGACGTGCCTCGTTTCGAACTCACGGAACCCGGTGCAATCCATTAGGAATTTTTACTGACCCCGCGGGGCGGTCCATTGAATTCTGCAAGTCTAATTAGCGTACAGCTTCATCCCCTAGCTCAGTGAAAAGAAAGAGCTTTTGATTGTTTATCAACTTCCGATAAGCAGGATTCTAGACGTGTAGCTTGTTGTGCGCCTGACGGGGACCTTGTTTGACAATGCGTGCGAACGAAAATCAAATGACTGAAGAGTCACAAGAACTGGACGCTGCGGCCATTCTGCGTCGCGTGATCACCATTGCGGCGTTTGGCGGCACAGGGTCTGGCATCCTGATTTTGATTATGTTCAACGCAGTCGCACGCTTCACGCCAGCACAGGAAATCTACCTCTTGAAGCTGGTCTTCATCCTCACACCTGTGTGCATTTTGGGTTCCTTTCCCGTGTACTCAATTTTTTGTCGCCCCTTTTTAAAATACATCGAGTCGTGTAAGACCGGAGAGGTAACGGATGAGATTCGTCTGAAGGCTCTTCAATGGGCACTTTCTTGTCCGCGCCGATGTGTCATCTTCGGTTATTCCTTTTTTCCACTCACCACACTCATCGTTACCGTTTGCTTGGCGATGGCCTTCGATGGCTTTGATCGAACACAGAGCACGACGCTGATTCTCTGCGCGGTGCTCATGGGCTTCCCCTGTGAAATGGCCATGTACATTCCCTTTCGCGAGGCAGTGGAAGGCGTCACCAATAAACTGGCCACAGAGATCAAGGACCCCGAAGTCCGTCGGGCTCATGCGCCTTTCTTCTCGCTGACTCGGAAAGTGTCAGTGGCCTTGATGGCCATGTCTTTCATCTCCATCACCGTCATGGCTTCCCTGGCCCAGATGAGAGCCAAGTATTCCATTGAAACGCTGGCGACAGAACGTTTGAGCACAACCGTAGAGGCCTTGGTGAGCCAATATGCTTCCGTAGAGGATGGCGAGGCCTTGGTGCGATATGGAAATGAGACTTACGCACATGCCTTGGATGCGACCATTGTATTTATCCCTCGGGATCTTGATCAGCCCGTAGACGGGATTTTGGCAGCAGGGCTAACGGAAGCTGAAATTGATATTGTGCGCGAGAACTTTGAATCGGGTAGCGCCGAAGCGGTGATTACGCCCAATCTCTTCGCTTGGGCTCAACTGCCCGACGACTCGGGTGCAATGGCCATATTCTCCAATCGAAAGAAAGTGAGCGATCATGTGCACGATGCGCGTGGCCCCATCATTCTCTTCGCCATCTGCATCATCTTCGTCACCGTCATGCTGACCCTTCTGTTTGCCAGGGATATGCGGCGCACCTTTGACGCGCTTCGGGCGCAGGTACGCCGTGTGAGTAAAGGTGATTTAGGGCGCTACAACATGTTTGAAGTTGAGGATGAATTGGGGGATTTGAGCCGAGACATCGATGAGATGTCGGGTTCGCTGCGTTTCACCGTGGGCAAGGTGATGGATACCGCGAGCAAAGTAGATACGGCCGCCCATGACATCTCCAATGTGGCCCAGCACATCAACTCAGTGACCACCGGTCAGTTCCAAGGAATTGTTCACGCCTCCGATGCCGTGGCCAGTGTGACCGCACAAGTGGACGGAATTACAAACTCGGTGCAGGACCTCACTTGCTCGGTGGAGGAGTCTACGGGTGCGGCAGCTCAAATCAAGGCCGTCGCGGAAGGTTTGAATCAGCACACGGTGGCGCTCTCGGGCAAGGTCACCGATAGTGAATCAGCCATTGAGCAGATGATTGCGCGCATTCAGGAAGTATCGGAAAAAACAGATCGTCTGTCGGTGATTGTGCGTGAAGGCATCGACAATGTGGGAATGCTCGCAGAGCAGATCAGTCAGATTGAGAGCAGCGCCCTGGAAACCGCTCGACTCTCGAAGTCAGTAACCGCGGCCGCCGAGAAGGGCAGTGACCGCGTGGGTAAAACCATTGAGGGCATGCAGGCCATTGCCGGAAAAACGGCTTTGGCACAGGAAGTGATCGAAGCTCTGGGGATTCGCATCAACGACATCAGCCATATCGTGGACGTCATTGATGACGTGGCTGATGAGACCAACCTGCTCGCCTTGAACGCGGCCATTATTTCAGCCCAAGCGGGTGAGAATGGACGAGCGTTCTCCGTGGTGTCGGATGAAATTAAAGAACTCGCCGATCGCACAACCAATAGTACCAAGGAGATTGCTGAACTGATTCGAGATCTCCAGCAGCAGAGCACCAATGCGGTTCAGGTGATCGGGGAAGGGGTATCCCATGTTGGGGGAGGTGTGAGCCTTTCCGAGGAAGCGGGGTCGGCCCTGGATGAGATTACGCGATCTGCAGAGGAAAGTGGAAAGCAGGTCGAGTCCATTGTCTCGTCGGTTCACGATCATCGGTCTTCCGCGCGGCGGGTGATGGATATGATGGAACGCGTGGGTGAGGATGCGGAGACGATTCAACGGGCCAGCATGGAATACGCGGCAGGAACTCAGATTGTTCGCAATGCCCAGCAGGGTGTTGGAGAGCTGACCTTGCAGGTGGGGACCACCACCAATGAGCAAGAACGCAGCACAAGCTTTATCGCACAGAACCTGGAAGGGGTGAAGTCAGCAGTGGAGGGCATTCAAGCCGCCTTGCAGGAGCAACTTGAGTCCTGTCAGCAAACAGAGGAGTCTCTGGAAGAGCTGCGCACTCAAACACGTGAGAACGAGCAGGCGGCAACGCACATGAGCGATGCCAAGCGGGTGTTACTAGAGCAATCTCGTTCCCTGCGTGAAGATATTCGAAAATTCAAACTGTAGTTTTTAGATTGGGGTCCTCAATGGCCCCTGCCTTGGTGAGTTGAGAGATCTCCTCCTCTGACAGCCCCATTATTTCTTCAAGTACGTAGGCATTGTCTCGGCCGACAGCGGCTCCGGCATCGCTGGTTCGACCGGGGGTGGCGGTGAGTCCCAATGGGATGCCAGGTGCGATGACACTCCCCTTGGTTTGGTGCGGGATCTCTTCAAAATAGTTTCGCTCTGCTAGATGCGGATCTCGTTGGAATTGGTCTTCGGTGGTCTGGACGACACCGGCGGCGATCTCAGTGTCTTGCAAAATCTCCATGACCTCGAAGACATCGCGTGAGACGGTCCAGGCCTCAATGGCAGCGTCGATAAGATCGTGATGCTCGGCGCGCATGGAAGCGCTCTGGAAACGTGGATCTTGAGCCCACTCTGGTTTCTTGAGAAGTTCACACAAGCGCGCCCACTGCTCTTGGTTGGCGATGGTGATGGCGCACCAGCGGTCTTGCCCGCGGCAGGGATAGCAACCTTGGGGTGAATCCCAAAGCGAGCGATTTCCAAGTTTGGCCGGTGGCTTTCCATTGCCGAGTTGTTCCATCAGCGTGTTTCCAAAGCAACTGATGGTGGCTTCGACCTGGGCCAGACTGATGACCTGACCTTCCCCTGTCTTCCTGCGATGTTCCAGCGCGCAGAGAATGACGAATAATCCGTGAAGGGCGCTGGCGGGATCGGGGTAGGCGTATTGGGTCATGCTGCAATCGCGCTCGCGGAAACCCGATAGGTAAGCCAGTCCGGAAATGGCCTCGATGTTAGGACCCCAGGCAATATGATGTCGGTCGGGCCCACTGTGCCCGTAACCATTGGTGCGGAAGTGAATTAAATCGGGTTTGACTTGCTGAAGGCTCTCCTCATCGAGTCCAAGTTTTTCCATCACGCCCGTCGCGTAGTTTTCAATGACAATATCGGATTGAGCGACCAACTTTTTCGCCAGTGGCGTCGCCTGTGGATGGGTGAGATCGAGAGAAATAAATCGCTTTCCCGCATTCCAATCGGTAAACCAGGGAGAGGCTTGCGCTTGTACGCCGCCATCGGGATCGCTGGGAGGAATGAACAAGCGCGTAACGTCCGGTCGCTTGATGGATTCCACTTTGATGACTTCGGCTCCACAGTGGGCCATGAAGCGCCCGATCCACGGCCCGGCCATGCCCGCTGTGAATTCGATGACGCGCAATCCCAGGAGCGCTTGAGTTGAATCCTTCAGCATTAGACGACACCCATGTTTTGGTACTCGAACAGTTGGTCGAGGCTCAGGCCTAACTCATCACAGTATATCTCGGCATTGTGCTGGCCGAGTCGAGGGGCAGTGCGCTGCAGGCGCCACGGTGTTTTCTCTAATTGATAGGGTGCGCCCGGGTAAGTGAGCTCTTCAGCAGCAGCGTTTTCTGGTTTGACAAAAAAATGTCGGGCGGCGAGGTGAGCATCGCGGCTGACTGTTTCAGCGGTGTTAATGGGGCTTACGGATAAATGGCGGCGCTGGCCTTCGCGGTAGAACTCTTCGACGCTAAACCCCTGCGTGAGTTCGCTGATAAAAAGATCCAAGAGTTCGCGATAAGGCTGTCGTATGGAAGAGGGGCCGTGAAACATGGGATCTAGCACCTCGTTGTTTCCCGTAACCTCATGGATCCAGTCCGCCAGGGCTTTCCAGTGAAGCGGGCGATTGATCATGAGGTAGATTTTTCCATCCCGGCACGGATAGGCGCCCGAGGGTACTGATGCGAAAAGTGCGCTGCCATAACGTTTGGGCACGATACCATCGTCCAGCCATTTGCCGACACCCGCAATGCTGGTGACAGCCAACACACTTTCTTGTATGGAGATGTCTACGTGTTGGCCACGTCCGCTGGAGGAAGCATTCAATAAGGCGATCATGCTGCTGGCGGCCGCTGTGGTAGAAGCCATGACATAGGCCTGTGACCCCGCCAGGGATACAGGTGGATCGCTCTCCTCACCCACGACGTGGAGAGACCCGCCCATGGCGTTGCTCACCAGATCACTGGTGTCATAGTGACGATGAGGGCCTGTTTGACCGAATCCGGTAATAGATGTGAGTACGACTTCCGGGTGTTGAGTTTGCAAGGTCTCAAAGCCTAAACCGAGGTGATCCAAGGTTCCTGGAAGGGACGTATCGACGATGAGGTCCGCCTCTTTTGCCAACCTCAAAAACAGCTCCTTTCCACTCGGATGGAAAAGATCCAGGGTGACACCACGCTTGTTGGTGTTCATGTAGAGAAAAAACAAACTTCGATCTTCGTCGGGCTCATCCTTCCAAAACGGGGGGAACCAACGCTCCCTGGCGCCGCCGGGGGGCTCGATTTTAATCACATCGGCTCCCATGTCGGCAAAGAGCTTGGTGCAATAGACACCTTTTTCATCGCTGAGATCGAGGACGCGGCGGCCCGAAAGCGCCTGCGGCATGGAAGAGAGCGACTGTTGCAGGGTCGGGGTCGTTGCCTTCATGGCGCCGTCACGGAAGTGTCTCGCTGGGTACTTGAAAATGTTCGATGTAAGCCGAAAAGCGATCGGCCATGCGTTGCGGTGAGAGACCGAAGTCCTCGGCGCGATAGCGATGCTCGCCGTGTTTGTGCTGTGGATTCTCTCGGTGCCATGTTCGCAATCTCTCTTCCGCTTCCCGGTCGAAGTCGAAACCGAAATGATGATACATCTTGGTTGCTGCAGCCGCTGGATCTGAGACGATTTCTTGAAAGTGAAGATCGTAGAATTGAGCCTCGGGAAACTCTTTGCGCACGGCCAAGGCGCTTTCCAGTGCACCCGCCCAGGTTTCGAGCTGAACCGATCCGATATTCATGCGATCGGGATGGTCCTCATAAATTCCACGCCAGCCAGCGATGAGACTGCACAGGGAAGGCAGAACACGTCCGGGGTCGCGATGCGTTTGAACGATACAGGCATCGGGGTAGGTCTTGAGCAGAGCACGCAAGTGTCTCATGTGTGCGGGGTACTTGAGGCACCAGCGACGCTCTGGGGAGTTGGCACCGATAATTTTCAGGAGTTCGCGATGGCGTTCATAACTCGGCGTCATGTCGCGTCGGGCATACCAGGCTGAGTAGCTGGGGATGCTGGCATTACAGTCAAAGGTGTCATCCGTAAAGCTTTGTTGCAGGAGTTGTCGGCATTCCTCGGGGCCCTCGGGTGTGAGGAGGTGAATGGCCTTTAAGCCAGGATCGAGCCAGTACATTACCTTCAGCCCTTGGACGGCTTCTTTGTAACGCGGGTCGTTTTCCCAAGCGTCGCGAGGAGGGCGTGGTCCTGGGGCGTTATTGATCCAGTACTCCAACACTTGATTGCTCGGATCTTGGGCCAGAAGGTTGTGCAATGCCGTAGTCCCCGTGCGCGGAAGGCCCAGCACGAAAATGGGCCGTTTGATTGCTGCTTGTCGCAGCGCGGGATTTTGGGAGAAAGCTTTTTCAACGCGCAGACGATTTTTCAAAATGGTGGTCAACTCGCTTTTCACCATGACTCGTCCGAAAGGATTGAGTTGGCTCTCTTCATCATAGGCCTGCAGTAGGGTCTGAAAGCCGTCCTGCCAAGGGTCGCCGCCGAAGTCATCAAAGCCAACGGCCTTGCGCGCACTTTCCTTGAGATCGTCACCCGCTTCGACAAAGAGGGTGGGTTTTTTCCCCAGCTTTTCCACAAAGCGCTGGGCTCGGTTGAAGAGGCGTACTGGAAAACGTTGGTCGCGCACTTGGCTCACGGAAGCCCTCCCCGGCGAATCTTATTTCAGCGCCGATTGCTTTACGACATGTGTCCTGGGTGTGGGATTGGCGGAGGCTTTGGCCCAGCGCAGGGCCATGGTCCCTCGGCGATGTCCCGTGGTATCCATCCAATTGGGTAGCCCTGGATCCTGGTGGGCAACGATCAAACGGAAGGAGCCATCGTCCCGGTACTGCGTCGTGTGCTTGTTGGTATGGATCGGGTGATAGCGATAGTCCAAGGATTCCATCCATACATTGCTGAGTTGGAAATTCCAATAGCTACATTCGGGCGGCGTGCCTTCAATGACCAGGGCTTCGTCGTCTTCGAGTTCCCAGTACCCCATGTGAAAGAGCATGTGAGGATCCCCGTGCGCTCCACCGGTGACTTTGGGATCGAGAGGCGTCAAGGTATTGGGTGTCTTGGCGAGGCCTTTGGCCCAATCGGCAAATAAGTTTGCTGTGGCGGCGACATAATTTCCTGCGCTGGCCAGCGCTTGTGCGAAAAGAACTGGATTGAGAGGGGCAGGTAGTTCTTGAGAGTCGGTTCTTTCAATGGTTAGCTGCGCGGGCTTTTCATTTGCTCGGTCCAGGTAATTCTGGCGCACGATCAACATACTGGTATCGGGTTCCATGGGTAGCCAGTTGCCGGCTTTCTTTCTGCAACTCAAGAAGATTTCGAAACTCCCGTCGGCGTTGACTTCAAGTTCGCTGCCTTCCAGGTACCCTCCGCAACCCGAGCGCCCCGGTTTTCCGTAATCGCCGAAGTAGGTTCCAAAACCCAGGTAGCCAATATTGCCGCGCGTCCCAAAGATTCGGTACTCGCACTCGCCGCTGATTTTTGCATTCTGGTAAAAAGAATCGGGGTTGTCCTGGCCGATCTTCGCCGTTTCGTGGCTCAATTGATAAAACTGAGGTGTCTTGGGGTCGCCGTATTCGACGAATTTTTCCAGCGCCAATCGGGTTAAGCGGCTCAAGTATCGGTAGCCCTCGCTGCGGTCGAAGACACTTCCGGGCAGGGTCTCGCACTGGATCACCGCCCCGGCTTGCTTGAGCCTGTCACAGAATTCTCCCCAGGCGCTTCCATCGAGAATCGCTGCTATTTCAGGGGCATCCTCGCGAGACATCAAAACTCCTTTGTGGATCAGGCAATACCTGCTCTACATTACCATGCGTTTGGGAGAGTCGGCAGGTTAGCGATCATAGCGAGTGGCAAGCAGGGTGAGAGGGGAGAGCCAAAATATGCAGGACGGGAGCAAGCGCGCTGTCATCGCCGCGCTGATTGCCAATCTTGGAATCGCCATTGCCAAATTCGTTGGTTTTGCGATTACCGGCGCGGCCTCCATGCTGGCTGAAGCCGTTCACTCCTGTGCCGATAGCGGAAATCAAGCGCTATTGCTTTGGGGCTCGGCCGCGGCCCGGCGCAAGCCCAGCGCCTCTCATCCCTTTGGCTATGGAAGGGAGCGGTATTTCTGGTCCTTTGTCGTTGCTCTCGTGATCTTTTCCATGGGTTCCCTCTTCGCCATCTACGAGGGTCTTCAGAAAATTTTTGATCCGCATGCGTTGACCAACCCGGGTGTGGCCGTGGGCATCCTGATTTTTGGCATCTTGCTGGAAGGCTTTTCTTTTCGTACGGCCGTAAAAGAGGCCAATGTTTATCGCAAAGGTTCGTGGTGGAGATTTATCCAGCACACCAAAAACCCCGAACTCCCCGTGGTGCTGTTGGAAGACCTCGGTGCTTTGTTGGGTTTGGCGATCGCCTTGCTTGGGATCGGGTTGGCCGTGATTACGGGAGATGCGCGCTTTGATGCTGCGGGAAGTATTGGTATCGGTGTGTTGCTGGCCGTCATCGCCATTGTATTGGCGGTGGAGATGAAGAGTTTGCTCATCGGTGAATCAGCTTCCGAGGCAGATGTCGCCTTGTTGCGTGAGTCGATTTTGGCTGGTGAGGAAGTGAGGCGCATCATCCATATGCGAACCATGCACGTCGGCCCGGAGGAGCTTTTGGTGGCAGCCAAGCTCGAGTTCGATGACTCCTTTACGTTGCGTGAACTTTCCCTCCTGATCAATGGGGTGGAGGCGCGCGTGCGGGAACAGTTGCCCATCGCAACGATCATCTACATTGAGCCCGATGTGTACGATGCCGAGGTCGCCAGGCAGGATGAACTCGAATGGAATCGCTAGTCCGTGCGCT
>PIVT01000783.1 GCA_003353845.1 Pseudomonadota bacterium
GGGCCTCCTTGAGTTTCTTCATGGTCAGCTTCTTCTTGTCGAAGACCAGGTCCTTGATCGCCATCAGCCCGTTGCCGGCATCCACCTGCCCAACAGAGATCTGGGAGACCGTGTAGTAGTTGGCCCCCCCATTCCACATCTCGATGCCGCGCTCGACGCATCCCTTCGTCATGATGGAGCGCCAGGTGCACGGGAGGAATTCTGCGTTCAGCATGCTCGCAATCCAGGCCATCCGGCGGAGAACATCTTCACAGTATTGAAGCTGTTCCTCAAAGGCCGCGTACAATTCCTCGAAGTCCTTGAAGGTTTCCGGATCTCCCGTCTTGGGCCCGACCTGCTGTTTCGTGAGCGGATCGAAGCCGTTGTTCATGGTCAGCTCGAGCACCTTGCCGAGGTTGGGCTGTCCTTCCACCGGGTGACCGGTTTCGTAGGCCGGGTAGCTTCCCACACAGGCCCCAATAGCGGTACGCCTGGCTTTGCCTATCGGCATGACGCCGGCCCTCTTGGTGTTACCCCAAAGATGCAGGGCCCGTTCTACCATCACG
>PIVT01000246.1 GCA_003353845.1 Pseudomonadota bacterium
GTCGTGTGGATCGAGCAAACCCAGAAAGCTCATTGCGCCAGCTGAACAGGGGCAAGTTCATAGCCAGCTTACCGGCAGTGTGGAGGAGTTTGCCCCCCTGGATGTAGAGCTGGTAGAAAACCGGCAGCAGCGGCAGCTGTTTCGGGAGCTTTTGAGTCGTTACCACTATCTGGGCTACGCGATGCCCTATGGTGCGCGGCTTCAGTATCTGGTCTACGTCAGTCGACCCCGGCGCGAAGTGGTCGGGTGCGTGCAGTTTTCTAGCCCTGCCTGGCGGATGAAGGTTCGAGATCAATGGATCGGCTGGGACGATGCGACGCGCAAGCTGCGGCTGCAGCACATCGTCAACAACAGCCGGCTGCTGGTGGTAGCGCGCATCCGCAACCTGGCTAGCATGGCGCTGTCTCGTGTTCTTAAGCGGCTGCGCGCCGACTGGCTGCGGCAATATGGGGTGGAGCCCTGGTTGGTGGAGACACTGGTGGACCGTCAGCGGTTTTACGGAGGGTGTTATCGTGCGGCCAACTGGACGGTTCTGGGAGAAACCAGCGGCCGAGGACGCATGGACCGGACCCATAAGCGTCATGGAGCCCAGGTAAAAACCGTACTGGTGTATCCGCTGGTCAAAAATGCCAGGCGCAGGCTCACAGATGGAGGGTAAAGGGCGATGACGGCACTGGCTGAACTGTCGCCCCTGGAACAGTCCTACGATCAGGCACGACAAAAATTTGAGCATATCATAGAATACCTTGACTCTAAGGAGAGCTCTGCGATGACCCACAGCGAACTTGAGCGCGCGCTTGAAAAAAAGGGGCGGGAACTGATGCGCATGCTGCTGCAGGAACACCTTGATAACCGCGGCCCCGGCCAATGCGACCAACCGGTTTGCGGTCAAGGCGGGCAAGAGCGATCGCGGATGCGTCTTCAGAAGCGAAAGTTGGAAACGGTGTTCGGAACCGTCTCGGTAGAGCGAGCGGGATACGGCCAGGAGGGAACTGAGAGTCTGCATCCTTTGGATGCCGAACTCAATCTGCCCGATGAGCGCTACTCTCTTGAGATGCGTCGCCGCGTGGCCGAAGAAGCCGCCAAGAGCTCCTTTGACGAAACACTGGAGAGCATCGGCAAAAACACCGGCGGCCATGTTCCCAAGCGCCAGATCGAAGAGTTGGTCTTGCGAGCGGCCCAGGACTTCGACGCCTTTTATCAGACGCGGCAGGCACTGCCCGGCGAAGGTCAGGGCGCTGGCTCGGTGTTGGCCATCAGCGTCGATGGCAAGGGGGTGACGATGCGAACCCAGGACCTGCGGGAGCAGACCCGGAAAGCCGCCGAGGCGCGTACACACAAAATGGGCACGCGGCTGTCCAAGGGGGAAAAGAAAAATGCCAAGCGCATGGCCACCGTGGCGGCTGTCTATACGATTGCGCCGTTTGTGCGAACGCCCGAGGAACTGGTTGGCGACAGCAGTTGCCCCCCATCCCGGCCCGCCACGCCCCCGTCCGGAGCAAAAGCGTGTCTGGGCTAGTCTCGAGAAAGAACCCGAACAGGTCATTGAAGAAGCGTTGGCCGAAGCCCGCCATCGAGACCCGACCGATAAGAAGACCTGGGTTGCGCTGGTTGATGGCAATAAGAGTCAAATCCGCATCCTGAAACGCCTGGCAAAAAAGAACGGCCTTGATCTTACGATCATTGTCGATTTGATCCACGTCATCGAGTACCTGTGGGATGCCGCAAGGGTGTTTCACCCTGCCCCCGGGCCGGAGTTGGAAAACTGGGTCCGGCATCGTCTGCTTGAAACTCTTCGGGGAAAGGCAGGCTTGATGGCAGGGGGAATGCGTCGAAGTGCAACACTTCGTGGTCTGTCTGTTAAAGCACGCGAGCCCGTGGACGTTTGCGCACGCTATTTGTCCAATCATTCTCCCTATCTCCGGTATGATCACTACCTTGCCAATGGATTGCCCGTCGCCACAGGAGTTATCGAAGGCGCCTGCCGGCACTTGGTGAAAGACCGTATGGCGGTAACCGGCGCCCGCTGGAGTCTGAACGGCGCCGAGGCCGTTTTGCGACTGCGCGCCCTTCGATCCAGTCGCGACTTCGACGAGTACTGGACTTTCCATGAGGCTCGCGAGTACGAAAGAAACCATCAGGCTCTCTACGCCGGTGGCATCGTACCATCTACTAGTGCCTCACTTTCGACTATCAAAAGCGCTCATCTGAAAGTAATCAAGTAGGAAAATTTGTCTAGTATGAAG
>PIVT01000784.1 GCA_003353845.1 Pseudomonadota bacterium
CAGAAATCTTCTTGGTTAACCCCTTGTTTAACGCTTAACGCCTCTGGGCAGCGCAAGCTTGTGGAGGGTAAATTAGACTGTGCTGCGATGGATGTCTCCATCAGTTAGCTTGATTAGAGCTCCATCAGATAGTGTGATCGCACTCACAAAGCAGTTTATCGCTTGTTAAGGAGCAGCTGACTGTTAGCGAGAAAGAAAAACAAGGGTTAAACATCGAAATAGCCAAGCTTAGAGCCGAGTTTGAAGTGAAAAATCAGATATTTGAAAAGATGGGGACGCTAAAAAGCAGCCTCTGAATTTGCCTGAAACCCACTGATAGCAAGGGGCTCGTGTGTGTCATGAAAGGGCTTATTGGCCTATTACTGGCTCCAGCTAATATCGGGAATTTAAATTGCACGAAGGTCAGTGCACACTTTTTAGAGATAGCGGAAACTGAGGTTTCGCTTATTGCCAGGATTTTGATTTTTTTCCGTGTGCCTGCTGATGTTACGAAGCGGCCAAATGCGAAAAATGAAAACTATGCTTTCTGGAACAGCTAAGCTGAC
>PIVT01000103.1 GCA_003353845.1 Pseudomonadota bacterium
GGGAAAGAGATTCTGCTGAAGGGCATGGCGCAGAATCTCTTTCCCCCGTCGCCTTTATCGCGAATTGTCTTCGAAAACGTTTATTGTGAAAAAGAAAAATTTTTGCGAAGGGCGAGGTTTTGCTGTCACCCGCTAACTTCTCTTACTTATTCAATCTCTCCAGTTGGATTTTTGCACAAGGGACCCTTCGTGAGGTATCACTTACCAATATTCTTGTTTCTATTCCCTCTTTTGCTCACTCAGCAATCCACCGCCGATGCGCTGATGGTAAACAAAGCCATGCAGGCCTCCTCCATCGCGGAATATTTCATTGATGAGCAAGGCGTGACCGTCGAGCTGGAGATTGGTGCCAACTCCATTGAGGATTTCAAGGCACTGCTACCGGAAGCGGTTTACCAAGAAATGGGTTTTGGGAACAAACCCTATGAGGAACGTCTCCAATCGTTCTTCGGCGCAACCTTGGTTCTCATGGATCACGACAAAAAAGCATTGCCGGGGCAACTGACTGCCATTGCGCCGTCAAGACGAGTCCTGCGCGACCCCATTAATGGCACGCCTCTACCCGTACAAGAGGAGGCTGCTGAAGTCGTTCGCGCAAGTTTGCGATATGACTTTGACGGCGGCCAGCAGCCCAAAGCGCTTATTTTTGTAGGCCCTCCCGCTCGCGATATCGGATTCGTAGCCTACCACAAGGGTGTAGCCGTAAATGACTTTCGCTACCTCTCCTCAGGACTCGTGCTCACGCTGGATTGGCAAGATCCCTGGTACAGCCACTTTGCTTCGCGAAACATGAGACGTCAGTACTCGTCACCCATGAGCGGATTTATTTACGTGGAGGCTTTTGAGGTGCGCAAGGAAATTATCGCCCGCCCCAAAGACTTACAACGCTGGCTTGATCTGGGCTTGGAAGGGAAACAGGTCATCCCTGTCGAACTGCAGGGCCAAATCAAAGAGCGAGTGGCTGCATTCTTAGCCGACCATCATTCGGTTACGATTGACGGTGTATCCGTCAAGGGCTCGCTGGAGAGTGTCAACTTCTTAGAGCGCACGCTGACCAGCTCGCGTGTTGTGGACCCAACCGAAGCGTTAAACATTGATTCTGCCATTATCGGCACCATCTTTGTCTACCCACGCAGCGGCGAGCTCCCACAGAAAGTTACGATGGAGTGGGATCTATGGGACGACCGAATCAGCCGTGTGCCGGTCTCCGCTGTCGATCAAGCGGGCCCACTTCCCAGCTTCCTGGAGCCCGATTGGCGGGAACTTGTCTGGGAGAATTTCTTAAAGCACCCGGACATTCCACAGATGCTTGATGTCGAGGCACCCGTCAAAGTGTGGCGAGCACTGCTCTATAAAAGCAGAGTCGGCCTGGCCCTGTTGACTCTTGCCGCTTTGTTGTGGCTCGGAAATCGAGCAAGGCAACAGCAGACGCTTTCCACAACAGCGCTTGCAACCACACTACTTATCGCCGCCTGTGGCTTGTCATTCGCCCTGGGCCAATCGAATCAACCCAAGCAAGAGCGGGCTGCGAGCATCATTGGCGACTTGCTACACAATATCTACCGCGCTTTTGACTACCGAGAAGAAAGTGACGTCTATGATGTGCTCGATCAATCGGTGACTGGTGAACTACTGACGGATATTTTCCTGGAAACCAAACGCAGCCTGGTGCTCGCCAATCAGGGCGGCGCTCGGGCCAAAGTAAAACAAGTTGAATTAGAGGATGTTATATTAAAGCCCTCTGATGGCGACAACCGTTTTTCTGCAGAAACGACCTGGGTTGTGAATGGTTCAGTAGGTCACTGGGGCCATGTACACCAACGCGGCAATCGCTACCGTGCAATACTGGACATCGTGGTAGTCGACCGGCAATGGAAACTTGAAAAAATGAAAGTATTGCAAGAGGAACGCCTCTAACCATGTCACTGGCGTTACAACGCTTAGAGTTCAGCTACCCTGATCAGGGCTTTGCCCTGTCGGTACCCGAGATTGCCATTCAGCCGGGAGAAAGCATTGCCCTGGTGGGTCCTAGCGGCTCTGGGAAAACAACCTTATTGAATTTAATCGCTGGCATTCTAATGCCAGGCAAGGGGAACATCACACTTCATGACGTGACCCTATCCGAGTTGGATGTTCAGCAAAGACGGCAGCACCGTCTCCGCCACATCGGTATGATTTTTCAGTCCTTTGAATTACTTGATTATCTGGATGTTTGCGACAACGTCTTATTGCAGGCACGCCTGTGCCATGAAATCACGATCGATGACACACTTGAGGAGCGAGCCCATGCCATGGCCTGTGATTTGGGGCTGGAGGATAAATGGCATCGCAATGTACAAGCTTTGTCCCAAGGTGAACGCCAGCGAGTAGCCGTTTGTCGAGCCTTGCTGCTGGATCCAGCGCTCGTGCTTGCAGACGAGCCTACGGGCAACTTGGACCCGGACAATAAAGTAGCTGCACTCAGCAAACTGATTGAAGAATGCCGGCAGCACAAACGCATCCTTCTAACCGTTACTCACGACCATAGCTTGCTCTCGAATTTTGACCGCGTCATTGATATTGCCACCCTCCTTGAGAAAAGAGGGCCAGCCATATGAACGACCTCCTCTATCTCAGCGGGCAATATATACGCCATCATAAAAACAAACTGTTGATTCTGATTATTGCCATCACCCTGGTGAGCTGGCTACCCATCGCCATTCAGAGCATTGTCAACCAAACAGCCGAGCAGCTCTTAGATCGAGCCAACCAGACCCCACTCGTGATTGGAGCACCCGGCAGCCCGCTGGAATTGGCACTGGGTAGCCTTTATTTTCGCACGCAACCTCCTGAGACCCTCGCCTTTGAAGAACTGCGGAAAGTTGAAGAGACTGGCTTTGCCCGAGCCATCCCCTTGCATTACCGATTCAACGCGCAGGGGCACCCCATTGTCGGTACCCATCCCGACTATATGGAATATCGTAAGCTTCAGTTCGCACAGGGAAGACCCGCGGCACTATTAGGCGAAGCCGTGTTAGGGGCGGATGTTGCCCGGGCATTGGACTTGGCTGTTGGCGACTTTGTCATCTCCTCACCGGAAAACGTATTTGATATTGCCGGGGTCTATCCACTTAAAATGCCCGTCGTAGGGATACTAAAGCCAGCCTTCAGCCCGGATGACCAGGCGATCTTTGTCGACCTCAAAACCAGCTGGGTAATTCAGGGGCTTGGACATGGTCATCAGGACTTGAATAGCAAAAAGGCCGCAGGACAAGTTCTTAAAAAAGAAGGTAACAATATCGTTGCCAACGCCTCTGTTCGGCAATACAACGAAATCACGCCTGACAATCTTGACAGCTTTCACTTCCACGGTGACAACAGCCGACATCCAATTTCTGCGATACTCCCTGTAACGAAAGACAGCAAATCGGCTGCGCTATTGATCGGTCTCTATCAAGAAGAACGCGAGGGCATCCAAATTGTGCGTTCGCAGAGAGTGATCAGCGAGTTGCTCGATACGGTTTTTACCGTACGCGACTATATCATTATCGGCATTGCGGCCATTGCCGTAGCCACCGCCATCATCGCCCTGCTGGTATTTTTATTGTCCCTACGCTTGCGTCAGGGCGAACGTTTTACCCTGGCTCGAGTTGGTGCCAGCCAAACTCAAATTTTTCTACTGATGGCGACGGAGATCATTACTGTACTTTTAGTCAGCGCCTGCCTGTCAACACTGCTGATCCTGGCGACACAGCAATTCGGCATGCAGCTATTGCAACAACTCTTACTTAACTGAAGATGCTTCTATGAACGGGTTATCCAAAATACTCACTGCCATTCCAGTCGTCGCACTGGTCGCCGGATGCGGTCAAGAAGACGTAAGAGATAAAACTACTGACATCCAGTCGATTGAAATCATCGCAGTGAACTATCCACTGTACTATTTCAGCGAGATGCTGGCCGCCGAGTGGGCAAGCGTTGCCCTGCCCGCCCCTGCTGGCACAGATCCCGCCGAGTGGATCCCCGACGTTGATGAGGTTCTCACGTTACAGCAGGCAGATTTAGTCATCTTGAATGGTGCCGATTACTCAAAATGGCTGGACAAGGTTTCGTTAACTCCTTCAAAGCTAATCGATACCAGCTCTTCCTTTCATGATGAGTTCATCACCCTTGACCAACAGACAACCCACAGCCACGGCCCCGGAGCTAAACACTCCCATAGCGGTTACGCCTTTACCACTTGGATGGATATCGAACTTGCCAAAGCGCAAGTTGGCAGCCTTGCCCTCGCCCTGGCCAAAAACTGGCCAGCGAATACAGAGGCAATCACCCAGCAAGAAAATGCTTTGCTCGAAAAATTGACCGCACTGGATGAGGCTTACACGCAGCAGGCAACGAAACTCGCCGGCAGGACCCTTTTCTACTCACACCCGGTGTATCAATACTTCGAGCGACGATATCAACTACCCGGCCACTCCTTGCATTGGGAACCCGACCAAGAGCCTTCAGAACGGCAATGGAGTGAGCTGGAAAGGCTCGTCGGCGACAGCCATGACGCTCTCTTTGTATGGGAAGACTTTCCCAGCAAGGCAACGCTGGAACGCCTGAACGCTATGAATATTCAAATCGTCGTGATACGACCCGCCGCCAATAAGAGCGACAAAGACTGGTACAGTGAACAGCAAGCGAATATCCAAAGACTGAAGAGATGCTGCTCTTTACCTGGCACATGAACCGCAAGCCAAAGCCGAGGCCCCAGTCGTATTGCTGATACCCTCCGATTTGATACATTCAATGCATGCGAATACTCCTTCTACTGCTCCTGCCTTTCTTCATCGCCGATGTCGTTTCTGCGGAATCCCTGGTAATCAAGGGAGCCGGACCCAGTAGCCAGGTAGTCAAAGAGTTCCTGCCCTTGATCGGTGGCGGTGATGCGCCATTCATTTCCATCAAGCACAAGGGCGGGCTCAGTTGGTCGGACACACACCTCTTCGGACGCACGGGCCGACCTTGCACCGAGGAGGAACTCCAAGGGCGCGCGGAAATTTTTCTAGCCAAAGTACCCATGGCCTTCGGCGTCTCGGCGGAACTCAACATCGAAAGCCTCTCCCTCGCCCAGCTCCGTTCGATCTACGAAGGCAGGATCATTGGCTGGCAGGAAATTCGCGAAGGGAAGAGCATCCCCATCATCACCATCGGTCGCGAATCTTCAGAATCCATGTACTCCGCCCTCAAGCAGGAATATCCCTTTTTCGATGCAGACCAGAATCCATCGCTTCACTTCGACAGGGTGCGCACGAAGGATGATCAAGTGGTGAAAAGTATCCTGTCCGGGATGTTGGTCAAGAAGGGTTTCATTGGATTCGGAGCACTTCCCAACTTTCACGCCGCCGGCATCACCGTCCTTGAGGTCAAGGACATGAAACAAATCGGCGTACCCCTGGGCTTGGTATACAACCTGAAGAACGCCGACGATCCCCTCGTCGCCCGCGCCCGCGAGCAAGCCCGATCCCCAGCATGGAAAACCAAGGTCGTCGAACTGGGCATGATCCCAATCGAGTAATTACCGGCCCTCTCCGGCCACCTCAAGCTCGCCCTCCAATCTGTCGACATACAGGTATTGACTAACGGGTGGTCTGCGCCGTGCTTCAAAGAGGCTGCACCACCAGGGAGACCCAAGTGGAGACGAAAGTCCCCAACGAGTTGCGATGGAGCCGAGGGCGATTATGCGCACTAGCGCATGGTTCCGGGATCCATGCGCTCGCATTCTTCCTGTTCATGGGGCTGATTTTGGCTGGCTCCAATGCGACGGCAATCAGCTTTCAAGCGGACTTCAACCAGACCACCTACCAGGTGGTGGCGGGTAACACCTTCGACGATCTCATACTGGCGCATGAGACGGGAACCTTTGTCAGCAGCAATATTCTCACGACCACAGCAGGGATCTCCGCATCGGTCTACGCAGGAAACGTCAACAGAGATTACAGCCTGCTCATCACGACGGATTTCATGGTTGCCTCAGGCTATGGCGGCCTCTACGAATTTCAGATCGGAACGGATTGGGGGCGCGGCGGCGGTGGAAAGGTCATTAATAGCGACAATGGTCAGGTCCTCTACGAATACGTGACCACCGAAGATATCTGGTGGGACAACGACTGGAATAACGCTGACGTCCTATCCACAGGCCAGATTATGCTAAACGCTGGCACGTCCTATTCCCTGGCATGGGTCGGCTTCGAGGGATGCTGCGCGGGTTCAGCAACGATCCGCTTCTCCAGCGACGGAGGCAGCACCTTCCAAACCCTCGACTCCTTCAGCATCGATCCTTACGTCGTGCCGATCCCGGAGCCCGGCTCGGCCCTGCTTCTCGGGCTGGGCCTGAGCTTCTTGGCCTGGAATTCACGAAAGATCGCTTAGCTCGATCCCTTGGGTCAGGTGCTTCATCTTCTTCCGTGAAGGCCGGGCCAGCATCCTAATTAGTGACGGATTTCGACCCTTGTGACAAAAATCGGCACAATCGAGCAAGCTGTATCTCCTGAAAAGCTGGTGAGGTTCCACCTGTGTTCCCCATATTTTCCAATACTTTCCAGCACTTGGGCCCACTGCTACTGGTGTGTATACCTGAGAGGTAAAAAAGGCACCAATATTGCAATTATTACCCCGTACGTATGGACAAGCTCTTTCGCAAATTTTCAATGGCCTTGATGCTCTTCACCCTGACGGTGTGCGGACACGGGACCATTGCCTTTGCGATCACCATTGGTACGGGTCTGGATACCTACGTTCGTGAAGCGCGAGCGAACAACTCCTACGGTGGAGAAACACGTGCCGAGTGGGATGGAAGTGATGGCGGGGGCGAGAACCACGGGTTGCTCTATTTCCAGATCTTCCAGGATGAAGGGGGTGCAGTCGATCCCGCAATCATCGCCGCTGCCAGTAATTTCAAAGCCTACCTTCGATTGGATGTCGTCAACGAGGGCGACGGTGGAGCCTTCCATCGTCTCACCCAAGCTTTCGACAATAACAGCACTTGGAATAGTCTGGGAGGCAGTGGCGTTCTTCCCGGAACCAACGCCGTACTCAGCGCGGATCTTACCACGCCAGACCTGAGCACTGGCCTTCAGGAATTCGATGTAACCTCCAGCGTTGAAGCGTGGGCCGCCAATCCGGGTAGCAATTACGGATGGGGAATTCTTCCGACGGGATCCAACGGCGTCGAGTTCAGCACCTTTGATTCGGGCAGTCAACCAGAGCTTGTGTTAGCGATGGAGGACACCTACCTCAGCGCCGGTTCGGTCTGGAATTATTACGACAGCATTTTTGCGGGTGATTCGAGCTACCCCACGGATGGCTCGGGCAACGCATGGAGCGATTCTAATTTCGATGACAGCAGCTGGGCCTCTGGCTCCGGTCAGCTGGGTTACGGCGATGGCGATGAAACTACCATCGTCAATAGCAACAACATCACCTATCTCTTCCGCACGCAGTTCGCAGTGGGCGACATACCGGATGAACTCGTGCTCGACCTGCTCCGCGATGATGGAGCCAGCGTTTATCTGAATGGCGTTGAAGTGATACGCGACAACCTTCCGGGCACTCTCGGAGATGGCGGTATCGATGCGGGAACGGTGGCTTTGACAAGTAGTGGCACCGAGAACAAGCTGACGAGCTTCGTGCTCGACCCGGCACTCTTGAACGCAAATCAGTTCAACACCCTTGCCATTGAAGTTCACAATCGAAGCACATCGAGTTCGGATATCAGTTTCGATTTAGCCTTTCGCGGCATCACGCAGCTATCCGCCACCCTGCCGATTCCAGAGCCGAACTCGGCACTCTTACTCGGTGTAGGGCTGATCGCAATGACCCTCAGGCGCAAGCGTCGGCTATCGGTTTAGCTTCGGCAGTTGCCGGGCAGAGCGAGCCATCGACCTCGATGCCGTTACCGCAGATGAAGCAGTAGCGCGGAAGGCCGCTTATCCTACTTATCCTTACGGTGGCCGAGCAGGAGCAGGGTGACCAGCGCCGCTGCGGCCAGGCTGGTACTTGCGGGCTCAGGCAAGTAGACGTTGTCGAAGTAGAGGGTAGTAAATGTCAGGTCGTCGAGGGTGCCACCGCTCATGAGGACAAACTGGGCGCTCGACACGGTGGCTGGGATCGTCGCATCGAACGATAGGTCGTACCACTCGTCATCGATCTCCCAAGCCATCCAATTGGCCCCATCCCCATAGCTGCCGTAGCTGGGGCCAGTACAATCTTCGCTCTCGAAATACTGAAGGTGGATGTACGAATTGGGCTTGAGCGTTTGGGTAGGTCGGAAGATGGCAGCCGCAGCCAGGTAGGTGGCGCCCGGCGTGACCGCGACGCACGGGTGGGCGGGGCCATCATAGCCACCGCTAGCGTTCGAGCGTTCGACCTTGAGGCTTCCAACAGTGCCGGGTGTGTCGTCGTGATCCTTGGTGGTGTCGTGGCTGATGATCAAACCTGCATCCGGGTAGCGATCCGCCCAATCGGTCGTGTCCGTATCGAAATCGTAGTTCGTGAGGAGGTTGGTCGCCATTGCGGTCGAGGCCGTCAGCAGCAAAGCGAAGAAGAGAGCGAGGGCAATCCGTAGGGACGATCGTAGCGAGCTCATCGCGTAGGCTCCTTGTCGAAATGGTTGGAAGACCCCATGTAATAGCAGGAATCGCTGTAGGCCGCCCGAGGGGTACTGACAAGTTAACTGATGAGTTTGCCGACTCCTAAATCCCCGGGCGCTTCGCATAGCGACCCATGAAGAGAATCGCGTTCGTCGGCTTGTGGTAATCATGAAGAGGAAAGGATAATCGCCTCTTGAAATAGGGAGGCATCGATCATCCCCAACGCCTTCATCGAATCTGGCAGATTATATGTTGTTTCCAGCTTCATCTTCGGCAGCAAAACACGGTATCGCCCACTGTATAACTGGTTGATCCAATGGAATAACTGATCGAAGCTGAGACGGCTCTCCAGATCGGGTAGACCATCGACTTTATGGGGCATCATGAACACCATCATAAGGATCAGTAGGATAAGCGGCCTTTCAACGTCCAGTAACGTCCTTGAGTTCAACCGGTCAACGCAACACATTCGCCAAGTTTCTCTGCTGGACAACGGAACTCCAACGTCTTTCGAGGACGTTGGTTAAGCCGAAGAGCGATCTTGTTGAGGTCTGCTTGTGAGTGCTCGGATAGATCAGACTTCTTC
>PIVT01000785.1 GCA_003353845.1 Pseudomonadota bacterium
ATTCATGTGGATCCATTTTCATTAGGATTTATTGGGGCTATTTTTGGTACAATATTTTATCGTGTAATATTATTTCCAGTATGATGACTATACGTTAGATATAAAAGGGATCTTTATCCCTGGATAAGTCCTGTATTTTAAGAAGGTTACATAGTTTGTAGTCCCCAATCAAAGTTTTTTCTATTTCAAACGAGAATTGATTAAGACGATGATTGGAATTAATGTGAGCTGGGGCTTATTCTTTATACTTTATCCTTTTATAAAAGACATATTGTTATTGCAACCTTGAATACAAAATAATACAGTATATAAAAGTCTTTCATTTATACAGTTTTTCAACTGCATTAATGTGGTACAGTTGTTTATTTATACTTTGCTATAACTTCCATCTTATTGCAATTTTATAAAACTTACAGTATATATATTTATATAAGATATGAATACAAGGTCTAAATAAGCAACCATCTTCTCAGTCTCAAAAATGGATTTTGGTAATGTTATTCTAAATAAACATTGAAAATAAATTATTTTACTACATAACTC
>PIVT01000786.1 GCA_003353845.1 Pseudomonadota bacterium
GATGTCGTTCGCAGGAGGAGGAGGGCGAGATGGCGAGGAGGGTGAGGGTGAGTAGTAGTAGTAGTAGTAGTAGTAGTGGTAGTAGTAGTAGTATACTTCAACACTGAAAGGAAGAACCCGACAATCAGCCGAGAGATCAAATAGCGCAGAAGAATTTTCCTGACCAAGATGTCAAGAAGAGCAATCATAAGTCACACAGTCACACACGATCACCAGACGCTCAAAGCCGGTAGAGTGTAGCGTGAAGAGAAGAAGTAGCAATGACCAACTGTTGGTATCATAGTCGGAGTAAAGGATTTAAAAGGGAATCCGATTCACACTTAACCGTATCCTATTACTACCACTAACCCTAGTCTGTGGCCATGACATTGAAACACTTGGACGTGCCCCATCACGAAAACCACAACCCCCAGAGCATTAACGAACCAAGAAAGTGGCCAAACACCGACTCCCGAGGCTCACTCTGAGACGCATGGGGCTTAATGTGGCGGCTTCAATGCCCAGACTAGGATTGTCTATTCTACACTACCCAAAGCAGTCACC
>PIVT01000787.1 GCA_003353845.1 Pseudomonadota bacterium
CTTCGGCTGCTACTATTCCTTGGACATACGCTGCTGGATCTGTTACTACCAGCGTCGGATCTCCTGTTTCTGTATACATTAACGTATCTGCTATTGCTATATACATATCTGCTGCTAATGCTCCACTCTTCGGTATATCAAACCCTGTTACATATTTTAACGCGTCGCATCCTGCTCCACTATCTTTTCTCATCTCGACTACAAAGATATCTACTGTTGCCTGTAATCCCACTAACTGCGTTACATACGTTACTGGATCTGTATACGCAAGTGTTGGATCTCCCGCTGCATCAAACATTAAACTATACAAATCTTCTACTTCTGTTTGATCTAAAGTTCCAGTCTTCGGTAACGTAACTCCTCCTATATCTACTAACGCATCTATTCCTGCTCCTGTATTTTTTCTTAACTCTACTAACAGCTCTTCGGCTGCTACTATTCCTTGGACATACGCTGCTGGATCTGTTACTACCAGCGTCGGATCTCCTGTTTCTGTATACATTAACGTATCTGCTATTGCTATATACATATCTGCTGCTAAT
>PIVT01000788.1 GCA_003353845.1 Pseudomonadota bacterium
AGGGTAACTCACCATGGCCCTTCCCCGCCCCTCCCGTGCTCAGTAGGTCCACGCGGGCGCATCGTCGACCAGCGCGCTCCTCCCCAACCTCCTGCTTTTCGGCGCGGCGTGGACTTCTTCAAAAAAAAAATCTGCCTTTGCCTTTATTCCTTGTCTAGACTGCAAGATCCATTTTTTGAATGTCCCGCCTAAAGTCTAACGGTATCCCCCGCGAACAGGACACGGGACGGAGCGCCGCGCGCGCTGGCGTCTGTCAGATTTCATCAAACAACATTACTTCGGTCGTCGCGGCGGCAGTGGCGGTCTTTCTATTTCTATCTGGTCTACACATACATGACATCTGGATATCGTGGATCTCATCGCTCCGTCATGGACCTCGTCGCACCGCTTCGTCATCTCATGAGCCATCCCTTGATATTACCGCCACCCTCTCCGCAGTGCCCTTGGAAATATTCTGAGAGACTCACAACCCACACACGCGCTTCATTCCTTGTCCTCAAACTTCCCACTGGACACCCAACCGCATCCTGCCCATGCATA
>PIVT01000789.1 GCA_003353845.1 Pseudomonadota bacterium
TTTTTTTCTGCCGTTAACAATTGCGTGTATTTTACAAACAGTAAGATTACTTAAGCTAATAGTTCGAAAGGTCTTCGGGGAACAGTCCGTAGTGCGATCCGCTTTCATAGAGGTTCTAGTGATGACGGGGGTGCTCGGGTGCTGGTGGGTGGGACTCCAGCCAGGCGACGGCGCGGGCGATGGCCTCTGGGATTGGAGGAGGAGTGGGGATCCAGGCTCCCGAGGGCTGGTATCCGTTCTCATTGGCGACGTACTTAACCTCGACGTGCTCGCCCTCGGGTGAGATCCAGCCGAAGTTGCCGTGGATGTTGCCATGGGCATCACCGCTGGCGGCCTGCTCGATTCCGTTGGAGGTGTGCAGGCTGGAATCGAATCCATCGGCACGAACATCATCGGATCGGGAAAGGACATCGGCGTGGACATCCTCCGAACGGCCTAGGGAATGGGGCACCGGGGGGTTGGCCACCGCCAGGCCCAAAACTGCGCAGATCATGACAAACTTGAACATATTGGCTGACTTCTGTCTGGTCGAGAACGAAC
>PIVT01000247.1 GCA_003353845.1 Pseudomonadota bacterium
TCAAGCCACCATAACTTTTCCACAGCTTGAAGACTAATTCAATTTGCCAACGCACTCGATACAACAAAGCGACCTGTTCAATAGAAAGCATCGCTTGGGGGACATTAGTCACGAAGATAATCCAATCCAGCAAAGCCAAGTATTCTTTACTGGGGGTTCGTTTGTGTAGTAACCCCACATTTGAGAAAATATAGCTCGACATAAAAATCAGTACTTTTCAGGGTGTATCACCTAGCCACTGAAGCGTCCCCCAACTTGATATTATTTAAGAATCAGCCAGTGTCCCTCTTACTCATTGATGAGAAGGAGGGGCTTTTGCATGAATGGCAAAACGAAAACAGAACACCATCAAGAGCATAAGGTCCAAAAGCGTCAGACGGTTAAACGTAAAGCCAAAACCACGCGCTTCCAAACCGAGGCTCGCCGCCGCCAAGCTGATCTGGAATGGCGGAAACGGCAACAACAGCTTGGCAAAACCCAACCTCTGGCCGTAGCCAAAGCACGTCGCCAAACAGTGCGACGCTATCGGCATCTGAAGGAGGTGTCGCCCACTGAGCGAGAAGCGGCAGAACAAGCGGCTCGTGAGTACGAGACCAGCCTCAGTACGCTGCGCCGGTGGGAAAAGTTGCATCGTCAGGGCGGGCTGAAAGCCTTGCTGCCCCAGTCGAAGCGACCCCAGACGATCCAACGTTCCACTCCGCCCTGGGTCAAAGGGCTGGTGGTCCTCTTGCGCCTGCAATATGGTTGGGGCCAGCACCGCCTCAGCGCTGAGTTGAAGCGGCGTCAGATTTATTCCTTGAGCCATCGCAGTGTGCGTAAGATATTGGACACCCACCCTGGGATAACCATTCGTACCTATCATCCGAAGGGCAAAAGCAATGGTATTGCCTACCGACGGTGGGGTCGTCCCTGCCCAAACGATTTGTGGCATATTGATTTTAAAGGTCCCCTGTCTTTGGCAGATGGCACTGAAGCCGAGGTTGTGATTATGATTGATGCCCGTTCTCGGTACTGTGTCCTCGCTCAAGCCCAAATAGGGGCCTTCAATACCGCGCAAACCCAACACGCTTGTCAGCAGGCCTTTGCCCAATTTGGTTTGCCCAGAGCCATTCTGAGTGATAATGGTTCAGTCTTCTCCTCCCGCTATGAGGGCGGCACCACCCGTTTCAGTGATTGGCTTCAACAACAGCTAGGTATTGAGCACCCCAAGATACAGCCTTACTATCCCGAATGCAACGGCAAAGCTGAAGCCTTCATCAAGACCCTCAAGCGGGAATTGCTTTCCCGCCACTGTTTTGCTGACTTGGCTGCTTTGCAAGTCACCCTGGACCGCTTTGTTTATTACTACAACAACTACCGCGGTCATAGTCGGCTGGGCTGGCAGGCGCCTGTACTCCGCTTTGTTGGTCAGGCTCCCACCGTGGTCGGCGTGGCTGACATTCCCGGCCTGGAAGAAATTGTCATTCCCGGTCTGGAAACAGCCACCCTCCAACCGCCTCCCGAAGTTACCCCCTGGCGGGTGGCAGCCATGCGGGCTTTGGTGCCCATCAGCTCCTAGCTCTTTGGCTTGCCTTTATTCGTTGAGCGGTTCAATGCTGGCCACCGCTCGGCTATTTTGGCTTGCTTTTCAGCCGGTCACGCTCCTGAAATCCCCGATTATTGTCTCGCACTTTTGGCGGTTCTGGCCAGAACCGTCCATCATTTGTCGAAAACAACCCCCTATAGCTGGTTTGTACACCCAATTCTTTCCTACAATCCTTGACTGGCCTCGAATTATCAGTAATCCCACGGCTACCATGCTCTTTACATAATGTCTTTCTCATATCTGGGGTTACTACACAGGGTAGATGGTTTAAGCTTGAAACGTGTCCTTCGGTAATCCGTCTGGCTTTTGGAGCAGTTTTAACAGCCTATGGAGCTTCAAAAGGATATCAGGATGGTGGTATAGGTTATGGGATGATGACATCATTTTTGCCTCAATATTCTCCCGAACTTAAAATGATGCTGTTGGGCCGAAAACTACTATTTATGGCCTCGTTTTCTTTTTTCGATTAGCATGAGATCATGCGAAGCCTTGGCCAGAATTCTGCGAGAGAGGGTGGGGCCGGATTCTCCCGCTTGTTTCCAGCCCTCCCGCTGCTCCCGTCTGTCCGCTTGTTCGGGTTCCCAGCCCAGTTCTTGGCCTCTCTCGCTGCTTCTGCCGCCTCCGCTGCCGCCCTCCT
>PIVT01000790.1 GCA_003353845.1 Pseudomonadota bacterium
GGCCAGCTGTCCGATCCCCGCCATTTTTTCCTGATGGTGGTATTGGCGACGCGTCTCAGCCAATTCTTTCTCTGTTTGTTTTCGATCCGAGATGTCTCGAACAACGGCGATCATTTTTTCCCGCTCGTCCAACACGAGTTCCCCGAGCCAGATATCTATCGGAAAACTGAAGCCATTCTTTTTCCTTCCCAGCGTTTCCCACTCACCAATTTGAACGACTTCACCGGAAACATTGTCCGAAGTACCGGACGGGGCACTCCGCCTCAAGGCATCCAATCCAGGGATGAATGTCGAAAGGGGGCTACCTTTAGAGCGCTCAGCATAAATGCCAAAGACGCTCTCAGCAGCTCGATTCAGGGACTCGATGTTACCGTTTTCATCCATTGTGAGTATGCCATCGACAACGTTGTCCATCACAGCACGCATATGCGCTTCACTCTTCTGAAGCGCCATGTCTACCAGTTTGCGATCCGTGATATCTTGAGCCACACCACGAGAACCGATCACTTCCCCTTGCTCATCAAACATGGGCACAGAAC
>PIVT01000791.1 GCA_003353845.1 Pseudomonadota bacterium
GATTTTCGCCAAGGAGATTGCCCAAAAAACCCAAAATGCAACATTGATCCTCACAGGCCGCTCGGAGCTGAGCGAAGAGAAAAGGGCCAAACTGGAAAAACTTGAAGCTTTAGGGGTAAAAGCAGAATACAGAGCGGTGGATGTTTGTGACAAAAAGGCCGTTGAAGGACTTATCCGGGAAATCAAAAAAGATATTGGAAGCTTGAACGGGATAATCCACAGTGCGGCGGTGATTAAAGACAATTTCATTTTGAAAAAGAGTAAAGAGGAGTTTAAAGAGGTTCTTGCTCCGAAGGTTGAGGGAGTAGTGAATCTGGATCAAGCCGCCAAAAAACTGGATCATTTGGACTTTTTCGTTCTGTTCTCTTCAGGGGCCGGAGCGACAGGCAACGCTGGTCAAGCGGATTACGCGACCGCCAACGCGTTTATGGATGCTTTTGCCAAGTATCGAAACTCTCTGCTTAATTTACAAGAAAGAACCGGCCAAACGCTTTCAATCAACTGGCCTCTATGGAAAGAGGGCGGCATGGGAGTGGATA
>PIVT01000248.1 GCA_003353845.1 Pseudomonadota bacterium
ACGGCCACAAAAGACATCTCCGGCGGGCCCGGTGCCGCGCGGCTTGTGACGCTCTTCAGTGCACCTCTGGATCACGCCAAGCTCATCGAACAAAGCCACACGTTACTCAAGCAAATCGATGCGCATCTAATCCATCACAAGTGGCTCGCCATCGATCGACCGACCATCGCCGATGTCTCGGCCTACAGCTACATCGCCCGCGCCCCTGAAGGCGATGTTTCACTCGATGCCTATCCCAACGTGCGTCTCTGGTTGGCTCGCGTCGAAGACCTGCCCGGCTTTGTAGAAATGCCCGTTGCGTAGCGAAACAACGCAGCATAGTCAGACAGCATAGCCAGGCAGCATAAGAAAAGGAGTCCGCCATGAAACACCCTGCCCCACTACATGGAAGCTCAGCAAACGCAGCGAGTCCCTATCACCTCGGCGAGCAATTCGTCCAGGCTGAACAAGGGGTGCGGGATCAGGCTGAAAAGATTGGCAGAAGAATGCTCACCGCGGAGCTAACCGCTGCACAGCAAGAGTTCTTTGCTCAACTCCCCTTCGTGGTCACTGCACATGTGGATCACCAAGGACAACCTTGGGCAGGGCTTGTGGCGGGTGAGCCGGGGGTTGTTCAAATCACCTCCAACGGCGTGGCACGCATCCAGCACGGTGGGGCCAACACCCTCACCGCGCTGGATGCCTCCGCAGGCGCAGCCGTGGGGTTACTCGGTATCGACTTCGATCGGAAGCGGCGCAACCGAATCAACGGCACCGTACAAAGCGTTGCTGCAGATCACATCGCGCTGTCCATCGATCAAGGCTACGGGAATTGTCCGAAGTACATCACGCAGCGACCATGGGAATCAGACTTGTTCACGGGCAAGTACGTCATGACCAGTGAGACTCACCTCCCTGCCCTTGCCACCGAGATGATTCGCAACGCAGATACGTTCTTCATCGCGAGCAGCAGCGGCCCACGTGCCGATCAAGGAGCGGTGCAAGCCGGTGCATGGGGTGCCGACATTTCCCATCGCGGTGGCCCGCCCGGATTCCTGGAACAAGAGGGTGAGGTGCTCTGGTTCGACGATTACCCGGGCAACAACATGTTCAACACCCTGGGCAATCTCCAGCAGTATCCACACTGCGGCCTGTTGATTTTAGATTTTTCCAGCGGCGACCTGTTGCAACTGACGGGCAGAGCCAAGCTTCATCACGACGGCGAGAAGTACCGGGTCGGTGTCACCGTACAGCAGGTCCGTCATTGGCGGAGGCTTCACGCTGAAAAGAGGAACAAGCGATGATTAATTTGGATTTTGCTAAGCGGGTTGTCATCAATACACAGCAGCAGGACTGGCAAGCCAGCCCCCTGGCGCATGTCTGGCGCAAGCCCCTGGCAAGGGAGGAGGCCGAGCGCGGTCACGCCACGAGCATCGTGCGCTACGAACCCGGTGCAAGCTTTTCCGAGCACGGACATCCATTGGGTGAGGAAATCTTCGTGCTCGAAGGAACATTCTCGGACCAAACCGGGGACTATCCGGCGGGTACCTACTTTCGCAATCCCGAAGGGTTTCGCCATGCCCCGTTCAGCAAACAAGGCACACTCATTCTCGTCAAGCTGCATCAGTTTCAGCAAGGAGATAATCAGCATGTGGTCGTCAACACGAACACCGCGCAATGGCAACCGGGTCCAGGTAAGCGCAGGGTCTTACCCTTGCACAGCTTCAAGCGTGAGCATGTTTCGCTCGAGTGCTGGCTAGCGGGAGAGCGTTCTAAGCCGCAGTCCCATGTCGGCGGCGAGGAGATCTATGTCATTAAAGGCGAGCTGATCGATAGTCGCGACCGATACCCGGCTGGCACCTGGATCAGAAGCCCGCACGGAACGGTACATACCCGGCGCGTCGAGAAAGACACTGTGCTCTGGGTCAAGACGGGCCACTTAGACACCAACCCATCATTGGAAGCACTTAACGGTTAGACCAGACTTAAAGGAAGGGAGAACAAAATGATTGATTTGTACAGCGCCGCTACCCCCAACGGTTGGAAAGCCTCCATTGCGCTCGAAGAAATGGGCTTGCCCTATCGCCTGCACGCCTTGGATCTCGGTGCACTCGATCAGAAACAACCTGACTACCTGAAGATCAATCCCAACGGTCGAATTCCCGCCATCATTGACCGCGACAACGATGACTTCGCAGTCTTTGAGTCTGGCGCAATCCTCTGGTACCTGGCGGAAA
>PIVT01000792.1 GCA_003353845.1 Pseudomonadota bacterium
ACAGGCCTTGACTGGGATTTTGGCTGATCTCAGACATCTGAGGGTTGGTGTAAGGTATTGGTCCCTAATGATCTCCGATGATCCCTAAATACATTTTAGACATCAAATACATGTTACTTAGCCCATTTAGGTGTATTACCATGCATATGGATACATAATCAGGAGTCTGTGGTAACCAAAACATCCTGAACCTGACCCGAGGTTGACAGGCCTTGACTGGCCATTTTGGCTGATTTCAGATATTTGGGGTTGGGGTTGTGTATTGGTCTTTAATGAACTCTAATGGACCCCAAATGCATTCTAGACATCAAATACATGCTATTTAGCCCATTTAGGTGCACTTTCATGTATTTGAATACCTGATAATGGGACTCTGACAACAAAAATAATCATGAACCTGATCAAGGTTCACCTTTGTTGGGTTGTGATTTTGGAGTGAGTTTGAAGTTGAAATTGGACTAGAAATCCAAAAATATTCATCAAAATGGGCATAAGACCTCGGCAATCGACAGATCTCATAGAGCCCGATCGATTGGTA
>PIVT01000793.1 GCA_003353845.1 Pseudomonadota bacterium
GGAAAGGTGGGCAACATGGCGCGGGGGAGTTTCAGTGGGCTGCACGCGGACGTGCGGAAGGCGGTGTTCGAGAGGTGGCTGATTCAGGTGGCGAAGCCTCACTACATTGAGGTTGCTCAATTTGGCGCTAATGGCAAGTTGGCCAATGACGGCTCGGTGAGAGCGAGCCAAATTCTGCTCACGTACAACTCAGATAAGTGGATTCTGCCTCCGGCGGCGCTGAAGCGTGGTATGGACGTCGGGGTGAAGGTGGCGCGGCGTATCTGGTGGGTGAAGGATTTGTTGACGAATATGATGGCCAAGTGCAAAGCCATTCAGGACCAGTACAAATCCATCGAGTTCGGCGTGGCGCTTGAGATCTGCCCTACGTCTTTTGCGCAGGGCGTTGCGAGGGTACACATTCATGTGTGCCTGAAGTCCGTTGTGGGCCGCATCTGGTTTCCCAAGTTAAGAGATTTGGAGTTCGAAGGCAAGTTGCCGCATCGGCAGTTTGACGTGCAAACGGGCCGGGCCAAGAACAAAGGTTTTCAATGCTTG
>PIVT01000104.1 GCA_003353845.1 Pseudomonadota bacterium
GGGGGCTTCGTCGAAGAGCGCAGGTACCACAGCCCTAGACCAACCGTCAGCGCCCCTGCTGATCCCGCGATCAAAAAGGTTCTGCGGCGGATTCCTCTCGATGGTTCGGAGTTTTCTTGTTGCCCGCTCATCTCGTGCTTACTACCCACATCCAGCGCTATATCTGCTATGCCAGTTCAACAGGCAAAGGAGCCAAGGATAACCTTTCTTCCCGTTTTGAACACTCTTTGGCGTAGCGTTCGCCGTTCACACGAGACTCCTGATTAAAGAAAGCGGCAACTATTTCAAAGGTGGTCGCGAGTAGTAGCCCGAAAATTGTACGCGCCTCAATGGTTTCGGTGGCAGCGTCGGTAAGATGCTGCTGAGACAACGACGAGCAGCGCGACTATCTGCAGGAGAGATGCAACAGGTTCTGGGCGCTGAACCCAATCTTCGGGCGAACCTCCGCCCAGCCCCAGTCGATGGGAATGGGGTTGGCGTCGCGATAGGCCTTTGAAAAGATGACAGAGAATTCACACCTGTTAACACTCGTATTGTGCGCGCAAGATCCGAAGATATGCGTCGCATCTGCTCGGTCCCGAGTGGGTAATGTCTGTGGTGAAAACCTATCTATTCGACACCGTGAACAGTCTTTCCGTGTGGTCTGACACGGAGTATACTAAAGTATACCCACGGTGACACCGATACCGTTTGATAGGCTGTGGGCGTTGTATCGAGAAGCCGTTGCGCAAGGCCCACACTCATGAATCAGCAGGTAGAGAAAATGTTGGCTACTCAATCTCACGATGAATACATGGTGGCGAAACTTCAAAGTAAGAAGTTTCGGGACGCGTATGTGCACGGTGCCTTCGCTCATTTGGAAGAAGGGGATACAGGGGCCTTCTTGGTTGCCCTTCGTCATTTGGTGAAGGCTCAGGATCGCGGGATTGCTGGAGCTGCTGAGGCGACAGAGATCTCCAAAAACGGAATTCAAAAAATGTTGCGTGAAGCTGGCGACCCCCGCCTGTCCAGTTTGATCAAAGTTCTGCGCTACGTGGGTTATGCACTCGATGCCCGTGCTTCGGGGAGGTAGGGCAGAAAGCGATCTTTTTCCTTCCTCGACGGCCAACTTCCATTGATTGATTATCAAATAAACTTGATATAACATCAATTTATCTTGAGTATAGGTCGATAGAATACGTCGATAGAGAGGTGCATCATGCCTGGCTCAAAGGGTATGTGTCCAGATTGTAAAGAAAAATATTTCCACAATGTGGTGAGCGATTATCACTACAGCAACAGTGGTCTTGAAAACGTCTATCTTCAAAATGTAGAAGTAGAGCGTTGTAAGTGCGGTGAAGAGCCATTGATAAGAGCGCTCCCGACACTGCATAAGGTCATTGCCTTTTGCTTTGTCTATAAACCGGGCAGGCTTCGCGGTTGCGAAATCAGATTTATACGCTCAGCGTTAAGGCTCAAATCAAAAGATCTCGCTGAAAAGTTATCGGTGACTGCTTCGCATTTATCGAGGATCGAGTCAGGGAATGACTTCCTTGGAGAGGCTGCCGACAAGTTGATGCGGTGCCGAATCGCACTGGAGTTTTTCGAAAAAGGGCTGTTCTCACAGCTTTTTGATGGCAAAGCACTCCAGGAACTCGTTGACTCGAGACTCCCCGAGAACAAAGGCCGGCTTGCTCTATTCCTGACCTACAAGGGGCCCTATTTGCACGCCGCTGTCGACCCTGTTGAATTCGAATTCAAGGAAGCTGCATAGAACGGCGCGCCCCAGACGAACCCCGCTGGAGCCAACGATCCGATTTGAACGGACGATCTGCTCAATACGAGGGGTTTGGCGATGATTTTACTGCTCATGAGCACATGCTAAAGCGATTAGAGTGCCGTATTTGGAGCTGAGTTCACGATGTCAAAAACGGGCATAAATTTGAGCATACTCTAAAATACTAATCATAAAGAAATTAGTATAAAATTAGTATTTTACGCATATTGTTGTGTATATTATTGAAAATAAACAACTATTCATAGTTTAAGTGTTTGACGACACGATGTACTAATCTGAACGGAATTAGTAGGAGATTAGTAATTAGGTATGCGTATTCCAGTTACCCCCCCGACCTTAGTGGAGGTTCTGACCGGTTATGATGGCCGAGGGCTACCGGACCTCCTCCTGCGAAATATTGGCCCTGCACCAGAGGGGAAGTACCGGCATTGGGATACCCTTCGGCGCGTCACTCCGCCGGAAGGACTGAGGCCAGAGGAATGGTGGGCTGCGATCAAGTTTGCCCGGTCTCAAGGTCGGCGGAGGATACCCCTCTTAGACAAGGCGGGACGGGCATTTTCCTACTGCACCCCCGACCCTGTATTAGAGCTTCTTCACGAAATTGATCGCAATGCGAGTGGTCCGATCGCAGCCAACGAGTCAATTACGAACCCGCAAACACGTGACAGGTACGTTCAAAGCTCATTAATCGAAGAGGCGATCACCTCAAGTCAACTTGAGGGGGCAGCAACAACGCGCGATGTTGCGAAGGAGATGATTCGCACCGGAAGGACCCCTGTTGATCGAAGCGAGCGAATGATTCTTAATAACTACCGAGCGATCAAGCTTGTCAGCCAATTTAAGGAGCGATCGCTTACGCCGGAACTCCTCTACGAGCTGCACGAAATCATTACCGATGGAACGCTCGAAGAGGATAAGGAGCAGCATCACTTACGTACTCCAGGGGACGGCATTGCTGTTTATGATGATCGCGATAATACGTTACTGCATCAGCCGCCGGATGCTTCTGAGCTCCCTGGTCGGATCCAGGCCATATGTGACTTTGCCAATCAGGATGAATCAGATGTCTTTCTGCATCCTGTAATCAAGGCGATCACCTTGCACTTCTGGCTTGCCTACGATCACCCCTTTGTCGACGGAAACGGTCGGACGGCCCGAGCTCTGTTCTATTGGTCAATGCTTCGTCAGGGGTTCTGGCTCTTTGAGTTCGTTTCGATTTCTAGAATTATTCGGGGAGCACCCGCCAAGTATAGCCGCTCCTTTCTATACACCGAAACAGATGAGAACGACCTCACCTACTTCATCCTTAATCAACTTGGAATTATTAAGCGCTCTATTGATGAGCTCCACAACTACTTGCAGGTCAAAGCCCAGGAGGTGCAGCAAACGGAACGGCTCCTTCGCAGCTCAGTAACCCTCAATCACCGGCAGCTAGCACTTCTGGGGCATGCACTTCGCCATCCGGGAATGCGCTACTCCTTTGAATCGCACCGAATGAGTCAAGGGATTGCCTATCAGACTGCCCGCACAGACTTGCTCGATTTGGTGGAGAAAGGAGTGCTGATCCAAGCGAAGTATGGAAAGACCTTCGTATTTAGAGCTCCAGATGATATCGATTCACGACTACGTAGATTGGCATAGCATTAAGGGCTGGGAGTCAGCGCAGCGTGGAGAGTTGATTCCAGGCGACGAAGCCTTCGAACGCATTGGCAGCAAGGTGAAAGAGCTCAAACATAAGTGAGTAGATCCAAGAGCCTCACCAATAAGGCAGTTCGCTTCTGGCCTGTTCGGTCCTACCTGATTATTTATCGCCCAGAAACAAAACCTCTTCAAGTGACCCGCGTCGTGAGTGGCTATCGTGACGTTGCGGAGCTTGCGAGAGTGCTGACTAGTTAAACGCAGGCGTGCGACCGGCGAGTGCGGTCGACAACTCCTCGTCCGTGGTCTCCCCTGATTCCCACGAAAACGTCTTGGGGAACGCCTCGAACCGAAAGGACAGCGAGTAGTCGAGTCCTAAGTTTTTCTGGAATGCGGTTAGTCCGTCGTTCATCTCTTCTTCCAGCCAGGCCAAGTCGTAGTCTTTGTAGTAAGGCGCGGGAGCAAGGACAACGAGGGCGATGGATATTGCGGTAAGAAGCGGGAGTTTCTCAACGGGGTAATCCAGCAGGGCCCTGGACAACACATAGATGAGACCATAGGTCGCGTTTTCGATGGCCGCATGAAGTGGTGTGTTGCTCTCGACCTTTAGTTCGATGATTTCGAAATGGCCATCGGTGGGTTCAGAGACAAGATCAATAGCACGCCGCTGATCGTGGCTTCGATATATGACGCCTGATGAAGTCGAAACCTGGTTCCACCAACGCTCTGTCTGTGATGCGACGATGGCACGCTCCAAGAGAACTTCTGGGCTCTTGTTCTCCTCGCTTGTGTTCAGATGTCTGCATAGTTGCCAGTTCTTGCTTGATGGTCTGTTGGCATGCAGTCGCTTCGACTCTTCCCAGTTCGTGTTGATCCGATCGTGTATTTGGGTCAGCAGGTCGACACATGAAAACCCAGCTGGCTTCCCTTTGGAAAATTTAAGACAGCTAGTTTTGTGCTGGTAGTGCGGCGCCGACGTTCCAATGTCGGTCACATCCAACAACTCATCCACGAGATCATCAACACCATCGAGAATACTCTTTATCATAGGTCGAATTGTAGCCGTGATGGGTGGAAATCCACGAGGGCTAATCTGAGTAAAAATCTTGAAATTGAGCTAGCTTGAATTCTCTTCACTCTCGGGGGGCAGCGTGTTTCGAAAAATCGTCGACCGGATAGATGGCAAGGAACCCATTCCTGATTTTAATTCGAAAGAGGAGTACCTGGCCTGGAAGCAAGAGAACGGGCATGCGGGACCGAATTCGGCCAACCAAAGCGTGGGTGCAACGAAAGGGGCTGGGGAGAAAGCTTCTTTGCGGCGGAACAAGGGGAGCGAGTGGGTTGCGATTGATTTCGAGACGGCCAACGAGAGCCGTGGCAGTGCCTGTGCGGTCGGTCTGGCTATTGTCCGGAATGGGGTGGTAGCTCGGAGCTGGTCGCAATTGATTTCTCCGCCGGAAATGCGTTTCAATCCAATAAATATCAAGATCCACGGAATCAGGCCGGAAATGGTGCGTGGAATGCCGACCTTTGGGGAGTATTGGCCAATGCTGGGGCCGGTTTTGCACGGGAAGATCGTCGTCGCACATAATGCGAGTTTCGATATGTCGGTGTTACGCTCCATGATGGACCGCTACGAGATCCCCCATCCACCCATGGAGTATTTCTGTACGGTTGCACTCGCGAAAAAGCTCTGGCCCGACCTCAAAAACCACAAGCTCAATACCGTTTCAAGTCATCTTCGAATTCCGTTGAATCACCATGAAGCCGAGGCCGATGCTGTCGCGTGTGCAGAGCTGACCGTGCGAGGCTGCCAAGCGCTTGGAGTGAAGAAGATCGATGTGCTTGGCGGCAAGCTTGGCGTGAAGTCGCGGAAGTTGGGTTCGAAGTAGAGGGGCAGGACTCTCCCCATCAACTCATTTCTCAATAAACTGATCCACCAGCTTGCCAGGAAGCTCTTGCTTAAGTGCGTACATCACCGTGATCGGCTTCTCCCCCTCCCAACTCGCAAACTCAACTTCTCCACAGTAATAGAAAGCTGATGTCCGCCCGTTTTTCTTGGCTGTCTTCCGCACGAATAGGTGCGTTGCGACGCCGTTGGCTACGTGGTTGCAGATGGCTTGGCCGTGTTTCCCCTCTTGGCTCGTACGGTTTTGGCTTTGCCACCGAAATTGGGTGGGGGAGAGGAAGGCATCGCTGTATTGGTGTTCTTCGGGCTTGTCATCCTTCTCTAGGGTGACGAGAAGGATGATGTGTCCCGGCTTTGGGATGAAGCCCTGTTGCCAGATGCTCTTATCCCACTTGAACCCTAAAAGAGCTGGGATTTGTTCCCGGGCATAGCGGCGGCCGACTCCAAGGGTTGGGCGCCGATTGCCGTGGCCACCAGGGGTGACGACTAATTCATCGCCCTCGCGTTTGAAAATGAACTCATGGTTTGTTCCTGGAAGCCCAGCGTCGGGCCCAAACCAGGTTCGGGCGATTCGGGGTAGCACGTTATCGGTTTTTCCTGAATTTCCAGGCTTGCGGATTACGTTGATGGCGATCTTTACGAAGTTGGCTTCGTATTCTTCGCCATCGATGCGAATAGAAGTCCAGTCTTCGGGGAGGCCTGGAACCTTGTCTCGGCTCGGTAGAAAGAGGATGGGGCGGCCATTCGTGTGCGAAACTCGACAGGCGAAGTGATCTGTACTGCCTTTAACATTTGTACCACGATCGAGGTATTTGGCAAGGCGCCATTCGGCGAGTTCGCGCGTGAGATCTTGCAACGCTTCACGATCTTCTTCCGGTGTGTCGAAGGTGGTACGGAACACTTCTTTGTCGTAGCTGAAGAAGCGTTCACCTTCGGTACCAGCGCCTCCGGCCCAGGCGTTGATCGGGTTTTTCTCGAGGTAGCCGATAAGCTTTTTATGGTCCTCCAAGGCCACGTTCACGTCGTCGCGGAGTTGGCTTGATTTGGCAGCCACTTGAGCAAACGCACTCGTAAGATTTCGATGGAAATCTCACCCGGAAAAGCGTCTTCATTGAGCATGGCCATCAACAGCACCATTTTAAAACTTCGGGACATCTGGGTTGTTTCAAGGGCCCGCAGGAAATCTCCATGGCGTTGGAGCGCTCGTTGCTCCGAAGAACTCAGTCCACCTAAAGACCTTACGAAGCCGAACCAAGACTCATGCGTGGGACGCACTGCCTTGAGGGAATAACCTTCGTGGTAGGCCTCTACTGCAGAAGGGCGAACTCCATGTCGGTCCTGAAACTCCTCAAAGAAGGTGCGCAGCGCATCACCTGCTGGGGGCGGTCGCAATAATCCGCGCAAGATGTCAATGCTCTCAAGTTCGTAGGTGACTTCACAGCCAGGGGGTAGATCGAAACGTTTTTCTTCGAGTTCAGCTAAGGCGCGGAGCAGTTCGTGATGGGCAGAGCTGAGCCCCAATAGCGCCTGAGGTTTCATCAAGAAGGATTTGTGGTTTCCGATGTAGTCGATCACAACGAGGCGCTCTTTGTCTTCAGCTTTTCGCAGTCCGCGCCCTACTTGTTGAAGCCAGAGTACTTTGGATTCGGTAGGTCGTAGCATCATGACGGTGTCGATGTTTGGGACGTCTACGCCTTCGTTGAACATGTCTACAGCGAAGAGTATGTTGAGCTCACCGTTTTGAAGTTGCTCAAGGGACGTAGCCTAGGCGCCGAAAACTCGCCGGAGTGCACGGCTGCAGTGCGAAGGCCGCGGCCACGGAAGTTGTCGGCCATGAAGTCAGCGTGACGCTTGGAGCAGCAGAAGGCGAGGGTGCGGCTATTCGGCGGAGCGTACTTTTCGTATTGCTCGAAGGAGTTTTGGGCACGGGCCTCTGTGGCGACCTGGTTATCAAGTTCCTCCGGGTCGAAGTGGCTACTGCGCCAGGGGATATTGGAGTAGTCGACGGTGTCGGGAACTCCGAAATAATGAAAGGAGCAGAGCAGGTCACGCCCGATGCCGTCGGCGAGGCCACAGTAGTAGACCAAGTTTTCTTGACACAAGGCGAGTAAATCACCGCCATCGCTGCGTTCGGGTGTCGCTGTTAGCCCGAGCAGGAAGCGAGGAGTGAAATAGCTAAGCAGTTTGCGGTAGCTCTTGGCGGCTGCGTGGTGGAACTCATCGACAATGATGTAGTCGAACTCGTCACGTTCGAAAATCTGCAGATGTTTTTTCTTGCAAATGGTTTGAATGGACGCGAAGAGGATGTCGGACTCAGGAGCCTTCTCTTTGCCGTTGTAATAGCCGATGCTGGCGTCGGGCCGAATGCGCCGGAAAGTCTGGTGGGCCTGGTGGAGGATCTCTTCACGATGGGCCACAAAGAGAACTCGCTTGAATTCTTCGCGTGCGCTGTCGAAGGCACTGAGCCAGGTCTTGCCGAGACCCGTTGCGAGCACGACGAGACCGGCTTCATTGTCCGCTTCTCGTGTTCGTTCAAGCGCATCAAGCGCTTCCACTTGGATCCCGTGTGGCTTGGGGACTGGCTCTGGCTTTTCTTCGGGGATCCCTGTGCGCTGGACCGGCTGAGTCTCTCGGTGTCGCTCGTAATTAGCAACCCACTCGAAGGTGAGAGACGTGGTGTTTTTATGATGGAAGAGCGAATCAAAAGCACTGCAGAGCTGCGCAAACCCCTCGCCCTCGCGCTCACAGAAGATTCGGTAGTTCCACTCTAAGCCTGTTCGCAGAGCGGTCTTGGAGAGATTGGAGCTCCCGACGAATGCGACCCCTCGACCGTGCTCTTCGGGGAAGATGTACGACTTCGGGCTCTGTGACTCCAAAGTAATCTCCTGTCAGAATCCGCACTCGGCCGCCGCGGGCCAGAAGATCGCGCAGTTGATTCTCGAGCAACTTCACCCCACTGGTCATGGTGAAGGCCACGGCGATATCAACCGCCTTCGCCGCATCGAGATAAGCGATTAAGTGGGGGAGAAGTGGATCTTCATCACCGCGAATGATGGAATTGGAATGAGGTGCTAGAGGCTCAACGAGAACCTCGTAAGGCGTCCCTTTGTCTCTCACGACTGACAAGGGTGAGACACTCGATACCTCGTAGCCTGCTGAGGGAATGGATGCCGCCTCATTTGTCAGGTAGTTCGCTTTGCTGGGGATCACATGCCGAACCCCACCACGCGGGTCCTCGACATCACCTCGATAGCGCGGAATCAAATGAACATGCAGATGCGGAACAGTCTGGCCACCCGCTTCGCCGACATTGATCCCGATGTTGAATCCATCCGGAGCATGGTTGGCGAGAATCGCTTGCTTGGCAAGCTCAATGGCCGCCATAAGTTCAGCCTGCTCTTCCTGTGATGCATCAAACCAAGTCGCAATGTGTCGGCGCGGAATGAGAAGCGCATGACCCGGTGTGACGAGGAACCCATCCCAGAGGCCACGAATCAACTTGCCTTCGTGAAAAATGCGCTCAGGAGCAGCATTGCAGAAGGGGCAGCTTGAATCAGGCAGGTTGGGCGGCATCGGGATATATTAACGAATCGGACCTGCCACCTGCTTACCCGCCCCAAACCAAGCGCATCCCTCCCCACGAACCCGCGCAGCAGGAACCCAAACCCCTTATAAAAACTAACCTAAAGTGAAATTCCGCTGGAGCCAACGATCCGAATCGAACGGACGACCTGCTCATTACGAGT
>PIVT01000249.1 GCA_003353845.1 Pseudomonadota bacterium
GTGGGGCCCTGGCCTCGGACAGTTCCTTTGCCTTTATATACTCTCCACGCGGCGAGGCCTTCAGTGTGGACCTCAATGCCTTTAGTCTTCAAACAAGCGAACGCTAAAGGCTAATTTTCTGATATTTTGCGAGCAGCGGCGGGCACGCACCGGGCCTGTCGATGCTACCAGCATCGTCGTCTCGTTTCCAGTTGCCCGTTGATTCATGTAATCTCCTTTGCACATCCGTGCAGTTGAGTGTTGCGGCGGACCGGAGCATCCAGACTCCGGCTTCATGCTTGGCTCGGCTAACATCGCAGGGCGGTACAGAGCCGGAAGAACACTGGCAAATGCCGGTTGTAATGGAGCACACGATATACCAGTTTCCGTCCCGTGCGAATAATCTGACAAGGGATCTTGATAAACGCGTTCAAGAACGTGCGAAACTCTATTTGCAGGATGCTCTGCTTCTGAGCCTGATGCCTTTGACGCCAGCGTGGATGCTCCGGCAGACAGAGGGCCCACCACGCTTTGAGGTTCCACGCCTGGGCGGTCATGACCATGTACGCCCAGTTACTCAAGAGATTGTCGACCGGGGCCGAGAGCGCTCGTACACCGCCGCTCAATTGGGCAAGAAGGTTCTCTTGATTGCAGCGAGCGTTGGCTTCGAAGATCACTTCCTCGGCGTCCTTCTCCCAGTCGTTGGTGATATAGAAGAAGTAGCGGATCTCATCAAACAAGCGGGCCTGGCCCTTCTCGTGCGAGATATTCTTGCGTAGGACAACCATTCGATACGGCTGCTCACATTCGACAGGTTGATATTCGAACTCAGCGTAGTGCTCATTTTTCAGTCGAAGCACTTCGAACGCCCGACGGCGAACGATCCGGCGTTTGACATTCGTTGGACGCTGGCGAGCCTCGGTCTTAACGTCATACCGTGGCGGCCGCAAAACCTTTTGCCAAAGGGTTTTGGCCAGTTGATCGGCGATGGCTTCAAGATTCGGCATCGCCTTGTAGCCAAAGTAGAACGTCACGTTGTCCTGGTCCCAAGCATCGAGTTCCGCTGATTGGCTAAAGGCCGTGTCGCCGCGGAGCACGATCTTTCGGAAGCCTGCTTTCCGGCATAGGGCAACCGCCGCGTCGGCTTCCGCAGGGGCGCCCTCGTGGCTGGGGCGGTTTCCGGAACGATTCACCAGGCGTAACACCTCGCTGGTTTCGGCCAACGAGGCGATCAGCGGGTGATAACCCCAGGTACCTTTGTAGGAGATGTCCATTCCCTCCTTGCACTCGCCACTGGTGACAACCAGGGTGCCGTCCAGGTCGATCGTCGCCCGATCGAAGAATGCCTCCGGCTGGCGAGCCCAGACATTCAACCGCGCCTCGTCGACGGCCTTCATCAGAGCGCGAATGTCGGTCTCCTCGAAGCGACGACAGAAGTCACCCGCCGTGGTGGGGTCGGGAATGCGTTCGGTTCCCAGTGCATCAAGGAAGACTTCATCATTACGCCGCAACTCGATGTCCTCCAGCCGGACGCCGCCACACAGGGCATTGTAAGCCAGATTCAAAACGTGATCCGATTCATGATAGGGACGATGCATTTTCAATACATGAACGCGCCGATCAATAGCGTCGACCAACCCGACCTGTCGGGCCAACTGATGCACAACTCCAATGCCTCCGTTACCGATGGCCCGAACCTTGTCGCCCAACTCCACGCGAATCCCCTCCGTGGCGAACATGGGGTGACCAAGATCTTCACGCGATCCCTCCAATCTTTGATCAATACGGCGCTTGAAATTCTGCAGGCGTTTGTTTATTTTAGTCTTCACTCGAAATCTCCTTATTTCTCGGGGTAACGTTTTCATCCATATGCTTTATACCCTGGAAATAAAGGATGGTTTCGAGTTTTTTATCAAATTAGCGCAAAGTGGTCACTTGAGTGAGGACTAACGCAGCTGACGTGTGCGTCTTTGAGGATGCAGCCAACCACGTTGTTCAGCCGGGCTGTCCTGATCTCGCGGCCCAGACTGGCAAGCGCCTCGCGGGCTCGTCTGGATGCCTGTTCGTTCTGCTTCTAAATGCGCGTACCAATTCCTAGTCTGGTCTGCCTCAACGTCTACTCCCCTACCTTTGCTTATATTTGTTCCCACGTGCCCGGTGGGGAATCGACAGATCTACTTCCTGTGAACATCCGCACACTCTTCGGAGGATTTCCTTTAAACTTG
>PIVT01000105.1 GCA_003353845.1 Pseudomonadota bacterium
CCTTATCCGAATCCGCCGCACCGGCAGCACCCATACGATGAGCTACCAAGGCCATCTCCCAGTATTCGCCTTCGGCGGCTTCAACCTCCACGTCCACTTCGTAAACAAAGCGGGGGGAGTTCTGGCTAGTACTACCGGGGAGCGCAGGTCGCGCAAATGCCGAAGCGGTGAAGCGTGCTGAGAAATCGCCCAAGGGGCCAGGGGTGAAAGAAGGCGTATTTTCACTCGAGCGCCATTGATTGAGCCCGTGAGGAGTCCATGCGATCGTGCTCCAAGTGTCAGTATCGTTGTAATTACCGCGGAATCGCCAGACACTCGACCAGTGACCGAGGGTTCGGTTGCGGGTGTCGATACCAACAATCTCGGCACCATCGGCAGGCTCTGGAGCGAGCAGTGGGTCTTCACAAGCATCGCCCACGCCATCGACATCGGTGTCTAATTGATCGTCGTTGTAAGTGTTAGGACAGTTATCGACATCGGGTTTAATCCCGTCAGCGTCGGTATCATTCAATCCACCATATAAATACAGACCATCATTGTCGATGGTGCGACTTCCCTGCGTACCGTTTTGTCGGAACCAAACATTACTAATGTAACCTGAGTAACGACCCATGGTCGCAATGGTTGTGCCCATGCCCATGCGGAAGGCTGATTCTGCTGGAAGCAGGAAGGCAATGGCACCCTGGGCGCCGATGCCGACCTTCATGGAGTAGGAAACCGTTACCGTGGCCGGACCGGTGCCACTGAGGACAGCCGGAGTGCCGCCGAAGAGAGCCCCACCGACGTCACCAAAGGGAACGTCTGCTGCACTGCTGAGCTGGTAAGTCCCCAGCGTAAGATCACCTGTGTCCAAGGTGGCGGGGGCGTGATTGACGGAAACAGTGGGAATGGCCGCATCGATATAGAGCGCATTTCTGGAGCCGTTTCCGCCCAAGGAGTTACTTCCTGCGCCTACGCGTATGCCGAGTAGAGTCAGCGACCATTCTTCATTGGTATCGGCGCCAATACTCAAATTGACATCGTAGATGTATCGCTGGTGATGCCAGGCCGCCGGAGCGCCCCAAGCCCGCGTTACAGCGCTTCCAGTGAAACGGGTATCGAAATTGGTCGACGTATGGTTTTTTGTTGAGGTCGCCGAGCGGTGTTGAGCCTGCCCATTGGCCTCGCGCCCCAGATCCAACCAAAGATTGGTATCTGTGTACGTCGTTCCTAAGGGGTAGGAGGTGGGTATCGTACTTCCCGCACTCCATTTCGCCTCGGTCCTATTGATGGTTTGGATACCCAGAATCTCGGCCGCTTGTGCCTTGTTCACCAGCCCGACACTGCAAAGCAGTGCGGCCACGAGGCACGCGAGTGCACCCTTGAACAGCTTGGATCCAACATTTTTACAACCCGAATTAGAATCAACCATTTGTCTTCATCTCCATTTCCGTGCGCTCATTCTCTAGAACAAAGCTCACAACCCACAACAAAACGTTACTAACAATCCTTAGGCTGGAGTGATTTACCACTCACCGCCCCCCCAACAGGCACTGCACTCAAAACCCACAGGGTAAAATCCTTTGCACACGACTTGGGTATAACCCCGTTCACACAGACGTGTTGCCCTCCTAACTACTGCAAAGTCTGTGCCCACCGTCACAAAATTTTTACCTCTAATTTCAGGCAGTTACAGTACCGTCCAGTTTTAACGGATTAACTTTGGGGATATTTTTACCCAGATCACCTCAGGGAGAGGGATGGGACTTCCCACCTACGCAAAGAGTTGCGTAGGTGGGAGAGGTTTGGAATTGGCCATCTGATGATGGCCAATCTGCTCGAACTTGGATCTTAGGTTTTCAACAACCTCCTACAAACCTGGTTATGGCAATCCCGGTGGTGGATTCGAATCCTCACCACAACTCCAGCGCACCGTTGGCGAGTTATACGCCCCGTAGCCCCAGAGTGGCAGCAGGATTTCCGTCACGTCGTCGTTGTTGCAGTTGCCGTCGCCAGTGACGTCACAGAGGGCCCAGTTGTTTCCAGGTTGGGTAGATGCTCCGTAACCCCAGAGGGTCAGAAGGATCTCTGTCACGTCGTCGTTATTCGCAGCTCCATCACCGGTGATGTCGCCGCACTGACATTCGTCACCAATGCCGTCACCATTCGTGTCGGTGTTGTCGACATTGTAGATGTCGATACATAGATCCTCGCCACCATCGCAGAAACCGTCAGCATCGGCGTCGCCACCGAAGTCAAAGCAGGGACCCTGTGCACAATCGGGAGTGCCGTTGGGCTCGAGGTCGATAGTGTCATCCTCACCCGCACATTGATCGAGGTCATCACAGACGCCGTCTTGATCGGTGTCACCACCACGGCTTAGACCCTCTCTGCCGGAGATGGTTTCGAAACCAAAGTCATGAGGTGCGGGGAAGTAGCCACCATAGTTGATGACTCCGCGACCTGCAGGATAGGGGTCTGCCGCATCCCAGTGAGCTGGACCCGCACGATTGTTAGGTACGACCACTCGGAATACATACAAATCCCCGGGTACCACATCGACGTCTGCTGGGAAGTCGAACCGCACCATGCCGGAGGTAAAGACACCATCGAAGGGCGCCACACCGACACTGGTCGCGATCACCGGGCCCGTTATAGAAGAGCCTTCATGCAGAGTGATATGTATGGGGTCGTTTACCCCGGCTTTCCCCGTATCATGCATCCAGAATTTAATGGCTCGCAACGTACGTTGCTGTGGCACGAACTCTTGGCCTAGCGGCGAAATCGACGAGATCGAGGAGTTGTTCGCCCAAGGCACGGGGGTATTGAAGGTTCCCTGATTCAGCGTCTCGTCTCCGACCAGACAGGCCAGTTCGAGACAATCGGGCACGCCGTTGGCTTCATCCTCCAGCGCACCGCCTCCTACTTCATCCAGGTTGTCGTCTACGCCAGGACAGGCGTCTACCCCATCGCAGACATCGTCGCCATCGGCGTCGTCGCCTACAGCACAGGCCTGCACGCAGTCCAGCAAGCCATTGCTGTCGTCGTCATCCGGGTTGTCCAGAGGACAGGGGTCGGAACTATCGCAGACACCGTCGCCATCCGTGTCATCGGGGTTGTCCAACGGACAGAGATCAGAACTATCACAAACACCGTCGCCATCCGTGTCATCGGGGTTATCCAACGGACAGAGATCAGAACTATCGCAAACACCGTCGCCATCCGTGTCATCGGGGTTGTCGGCAGGACAGGAATCACAGAAGTCCGGAACACCATCGAGATCTGTATCTACCGTGTCGTCACCACCGGGGCAGATGTCGTTAGATTCACAAACACCGTCGCCATCCGTGTCATCGGGGTTGTCCAACGGACAGAGATCAGAACTATCACAAACGCCGTCGCCATCTGTGTCATCGGGGTTGTCAGCAGGACAGAGATCACAGAAGTCAGCGACACCATCGAGATCTGTATCTACCGTGTCATCGCCACCGGGGCAGATGTCGTCAGATTCACAAACACCGTCGCCATCCGTGTCATCGGGGTTGTCGGCAGGACAGATGTCGTAGATATCGCACACACCGTCATCGTCGGCATCGACCCAGGGCTCATACTCCTCGGGCAGACATCCATCTCCGGGATCGTCACATAGATCACAGGCGTCGCCGATGTCATCGCAATCTTTATCAGCCTGATCATTGTTGTAGTCATAGCCACAATTGTCTTCGCTATTGGTCCAACCATCGTTATCGCGATCACGCTTTTGACAGATATCACCTTGGCCGTCACCGTTAGCATCCAATTGATCCGGGTTGTCGATCAGATCACAGTTGTCGCAAACGTCACCGTGCTCGCCCGTGTCAGAATTGACCTGGGGAGGATTGAAGTCCAAGGGACAATTATCTTCTTCATCGGGCCAACCGTCGGTATCACTGTTATTGGGTTGGCAAGCGTCACCGAAGCCGTCGCCATTGATGTCTTCCTGACCCGCATTGGGCACGTTGTAGCAGTTGTCGTCATCACACACGACCCCGTCAGCATCGACGTCATCAATGGCCGAGGGTGGGATGTAGACGCGGCTCAACTCGTAGCCCTTCAAATACAAGAAGGTTCTGGAATCGGTCGCGGGCTCCGTTGGGGCCGGTGGATTGGGATTCTCCGACTCCGTCATCACAAAGACCGAAGGCGTGGTGCCGTATCTCAGGTCCCCAATGAAGGTGAAGTCATTGAGTCGCATGCCAAACTCGCCGCCGGGATACTCCATGTCGAAATCTTTGTAATAGGTGTAGTGCTCAACAAAGCCACCCCAATCACAGAAGCCACCCACACAATGCAGCCAACCATTGGTGTGGTAATCGGGAAGATTTGTGGACCAGGCCACGCTGCCACTATCAAGTGTTCCCAGCGCCGGACCATCAGGCCCATCCGCTCCCGTGTAATCTTGATGGCTGTACACGTAGGCAGCACCCTCAGCACCTGACGCAAAGTACATGCTCATGCGGTAATACGTCATCTGCACCGAGGACGCATTCATATCAATGCCCGTTCCCGTGCGATCATCTTGGAAAACCAGGGTCATTGTAGAAGGCTGGCCCGCCGGAAGTGGCGACCAACCTGCCCCGTTCACCGCCAGTGCATCAATAACCCCTGCGCCATTGTCAAAGCCCCAGGCATCCACAGTGTCCGTCGTGTAGCCAATGGGTCCCGGATCTCGATTACCCAAATCAAATGGCGTGTTTCTAATATTCAACAGACTGCCGGTATCGCTATTGCCGGCAGGCGGCACCGTACTTCTCCAGTCGGAATTGAGAACCTGGTTGCCAATGTCGTAGGTGACTACCCAAGTCCCGGGGTTTCCAAGAGGCCCGTTACAAACATCACAGGCATCACCCAAGCCATCGCCATCGACGTCGGGCTGATCGAGAAAGCCATCCTCGTCGAAATCGATATCGGCTTCGTTGTAATCATCGACACAGTTATCACAGGCATCGCCAACGGCATCTCCATCGCCGTCTTCCTGTCCGTCATTATAAGTGATGGGGCAATTGTCGACGTTGCTGGACACGCCGTCGGCGTCGGGGTCAACGTCGAGGAGTTGACCATCCACAAAGAGCCCATCGTCGGCCATGGTTCGCGAACCAATCCCCGGGTAGAGGCCATAATCCAAGCCCGCTGTCGTGGCTTCCAAACCCATGCGCCAGGCAGAGTCATTGGCGACCAAAATATCGAACCAGCCGAAAGTCTTCACAGGCATATACATGGCGTAGCTCAAAGTTACCGAGGCGGGCCCGACTCCTGACAAAACACCATTGGCTGTCTGATCCACGGAGAAGTCAACACCAACCTGCTTTCCAAAGCCTGGCAACGCAATGTCGCCACTCTTCAAGCTGGCGGCCCCGTAATTTTTTAACATGCTGATGGTGGCTGCATTGACGGTCACATAGCCAATCTCCGGCAGGCTCACATTGGCAGCACCCATGCGCCTCGCCGTAATGTCCATCTCCCAATACTCGCCTTCGGCTGCACCAATCATCACATCGACATTATAAATAAAGAGGGGGCTGATATAGCCCAACGTATCGCCGCCGCTCTCCGTCGCCGCCATGGCGGTAAAGCGCGTCGAGAAACCACCGAGCGGTCCGGGCGTGTACGAAGGTGCATCTGCACCTGAGCGCCACTGATTCGTTCCCCAAGGATGCCATGTGAGCTGATTGAGAATATTCGAGTCCGAATGCTCAGTACGGTACCGGATGACGCCGACCCCTTCGGTACCCCAAAGGCCGAGGGTTTGGTTGGCAACACTGATACCAAGAATCTCAGCCCCATCACCGACCGACGGCCCGGCGCAGGCATCACCCACACCATTTCCATCGGTATCCAACTGATCATCGTTGTAGGTATTGGGGCAGTTATCGACATCGGGCGCGATACCATCGGCATCGGTGTCGACGAGGGCACCCGAAACAAACAGACCGTCGTCATCAATGGTGCGAACGCCTTGTGCACCAACTTGGGTATACCAAGCGTTGGCCAAGGTACCGGGATACCGACCTAGAACAGCGATGCTGCTGGCAAGCCCCATGCGGAAGGCCGCCTCCGTGCGGTAGACGGTGTTGGGGATCAGGTTGATCGCCCCGACGCCCACGGTCATGCTGTAAGAAACCGTCACCGTGGCCGGGCCCGTACCACTCAGGATGCCCGTAGCCACATCGTAGACCGGAATATCTGCCACCGCAGAAGGAACCGCGTCGACACCCAGTGTAAGATCACCGCTATCCAGTACCGCAGTCACATGATTTATAGCCAGGCTCGGATTGGCAGCACCGAGTACCACTGCATTCCCACCACCACCATAGGAGTTACTCCCTGCACCGCTACGGATGGCATCGATGTTTAGCTCCCAGTACTCGTTCTCATCAGCATCAATACTCAGATTGATATCAAACATGTACTTGGCCCAATGGTAACCCAAGACATTCCACGCAGACTGGGTGATCGCACTGCCTGTAAATCGGGAGTCAAAGCCAAGAGCCGTGTGGGATTTCGTTATAGCGGAACGATGCTGCGCCATGCCATTGGCTTCATAGTTCAGGTCGACCAACGCAGTTTGGGTATCTGTATAGCCCCCCCCCAGAGGAAATGCCGCGGGCGCCTCCCAATAAGCGTTCCAAGCTCCCTGAGTATTATTGACAGCTTGGATTCCTACCACTTCGGCAGCCTGAGTTTTGTTCACCAGCCCGACGCTGAAGAGCAGCGCGGCCACGAGGCACGCAAGCACACTCTTAAGCAGCCTGGACCCAAAACATTCATAACCCGATTTAGAATCAACCATTATCGCCATCCCCTTAATTTGTGCGCTCATGCCCTGAACAGGAGCTCACAACTAACAACTTGGACTACACCTTGGACTACACCGTACGAATAGCCCTGTGGATGAGATGGTTTCCCCTAACCAATCTCTCCAACCGGCAATAAACTTAAATCCCATAGGATTAGAATTTGTTGCACAGGCCCCGGTAGACACAGACATATAACAGCCAAGTACTTTTGCAATTTTTGTACCGCAGGTCACATATTTTTTTCTGTTGAATTCCAGCTAGTTACAAGACTGTCCCATCTTACAGTGTAAACTATGAGTATTTTTTTACCCAAATCACCCCATCTAAGACCACAGAAGTTCCACCCCACGCAAAGAGTTGCGCGGGGTGGAGAGATGAAATCGGCCGGCCTGTTGGTTGCTGGCCGGATGTCTAGAACTTAGATCCTGGTTTTTCAGCAACCTCCTACAAACCTGGTTACGGCAATCCCTGCGGGGGGTTGGAATCTGCCGGACAACTCCAGCGTGCCCCTGGCATGCTGTAGGCCCCATAACCCCAGAGCGGCAGCAGGATCTCGGTGACGTCGTTGTTATTACAGTTGCCGTCGCCGGTGATGTCACAAAGACCCCAGTTATTGCCAGGCTGCGTGTAAGCACCGTAACCCCAGAGGGCCAGCAGAATCTCTGTCACGTCGTTGTTATTCGCAGCTCCGTCACCCGTGATGTCTCCACACTGACATTCGTCACCAATGCCATCACCGTTCGTATCGGTGTTGTCGGTATTATAGATGTCGGGACATAGATCCTCGCCACCGTCGCAGAAGCCATCGGCATCGGTGTCGCCACCCATGCCTGCGGCCTCACAAGGCTGCGCACAATCAGGCATCCCGTCGGCGGGATCGACGTCAATGGTGTCGTCCTCACCCGGGCACTCATCCACATCATCACAGATGGTGTCTTGATCGGTGTCTCCACCGCGGGTTCGACCAACCGTGGGATACCAGGTCTGGAAGTTGACATCCGTCGTCTTCAGTTCGCCCTGGAAGTAGTAACCTCCCTCTGGATAGGGATCACCACTGGGCCGGGTAACCATTCCTCGAGAACTCGTGACTACAATTTCAAATACATAGGTATTGTCCGGAGTCACATTCACGACACTTGGGAAGGCAAACTCAACCATGCCTGTACCAAATACACCATCGAATGGAGCCACTGATAGCGAGGTGGCCACAACCGGCCCCACCAGCGTTCCTTCGTGCAAGAGCAAGTGGATGGGGTCGTTGGGGTTACTCGTAGCTGAATCGGTCATCCCAACAGAAATGGCACGCAATTCCGGATCCTGCGGAATAAACGACTGGCCCAAAGGTGAGGCATACAACAGCCCGATGCTTCCGCCGCTACTGAGGGACGATTCCTGATCCAAGCCGTCGGGTTCAACCAGACAAGCCAATTCGAGGCAATCCATAACGCCATTGCCTTCAGCATCCAGGTTGTCGTCGAGGCCGGGACAGATATCTGCAGCGTTGCAGACATCATCGCCGTCATCGTCGTCGCCCACCGCACAGGCTTGCAGACAGTCCGGCAAGCCATTGCTGTCGGCGTCATCCGGGTTAACTAGCGGACAAGGATCGATGTCATCACACACACCGTCGCCATCGGTATCACCCGTGGCGTCATCACCGTCGCAGACGTCGATATCGTCGCAAACAGCGTCAGCGTCGGTATCACCCGTAGCATCATCACCGTCACAGGCGTCGATATCATCACAAACAGTGTCGCCATCGGTATCGCCCGTAGCATCATCACCGTCACAGACATCGACATCATCACAAACACCGTCGCCGTCGGTATCACTCGTGGCATCATCACCGTCACAGGCGTCGATATCATCACACACACCATCGAGATCCGTGTCGCCGGTGTCGTCGTCGCCAGTACAAACATCAACATCGTTGCAGTAGCCATCAGCGTCGTCATTGCCGCTGGCATCGTCGCCCTGACATTGATCGAGGTCATCACAAACGCCGTCGGCATCGCTATCGCCCGTGGCATCGTCTCCGTCACACACATCGTCCGTGTCGCAAACGCCGTCACCGTCGGTGTCATCGGGGTTGTCTAGCGGACAGGGATCAATGTTGTCACACACGCCGTCGCCATCGGTATCACCCGTAGCGTCGTCGCCGTTACACATGTCGTAGAAATCACAGACCAAATCGCCATCGGCGTCGGTCCAAGGCGTGTTGTTGTCGGGATCAC
>PIVT01000036.1 GCA_003353845.1 Pseudomonadota bacterium
TGTAGGGAATGGCCATCAGGCACAGCCCGCCCGGATGACCCGAGGTCTGGTGCGCGTGATACAAACCCTCAATGGGCGAGCTATAACGCGCCAGCTCCGGGATGGGTCGGTTGGTCCAGAGTTGATCTTCGTCGTGGCGACTGCCGCACCAGGTACCGCCGATGAGTCCCGTGTTGCGGAACTCGATGTCGCGACCCGTCGCTGACCAGTGGTGGATCACGTTATCATCAGTGAGACCGTCGTAGACTTGGCTATAGGCATCGCGCATGTACTGATCCATTTCCACCTTGTAATTAAGAAGCGCGTCTTCACCCTCTTTGTGCAGATCGGGAGAGGTCACCGCCATCTCGAAGGCGCTTGAGACATAGCCCCTGGCATAATCGCCCTGACAATCGGTGGGATCGAAAGCCTGAGAAGGCACCTGGAACCACATCACATCTTCAGGCGAAACCACCGGCTGCCCCTTGTGACCATCCACATCCGCCACGCTCGCGTAATAGAGTTCGCGGTCCTCGCAGGGAAAGACACCGGCCACGGGGATGCGGTTCTTCCCGACAAACCTCGATTCATGCGCATCTTTGGCGAAGCGCTTGTTGAAACTCATGGGTTCCTTGGTGTGGAATGTGGATACGTAGAGGGTCTGGTTCTTGAGGCTGACGTCCTTCAGCTTCTGGATCACACCCGGATCCAAGTGCTTTGGACCCACCAAGTCGAGGAAGGCTTGATGAACATCGCAAGCGGCAATCACGGCCTTGGTGGCGTGAATGGTCTTGCCACCGCTGGCCGCCGTCTCGCGCAGGCGCACACCCGTCGCGCGGCCGTCTTCGATGATAATCTCTTCCACCGGACAACTCGTGCGAATGGTCGTGCCATGGAACACGGCGGCGCGAAGAATCGCATGGAAGTAGGCGTGCAGGCCGCCGCGCGAAAGACTCATGGACCCCATATTGGGCAAGGTCAGCAACTGAACGCAGAGTGCCGCAGGAATCGCAACACCCTCCCAATGGCCCGCGGCCCCGGAAGCCCAGGCTGCAAAAGCCATGGCGGTCTTGAAATGCTCGGTCTCAATATGCTCGTCCATCAGCTCGAACAGGGTCATCTCGCGCAATTCAGGCGTCCAGATGTCGGGCTGGTACTTCTTGTACACCTGCATATAAGGCGTGTTCTCGTCGGTCACATCAACCTCGGGAGGGTGAGGTGGCGTCCAGAACGTGGCGCGCATCAGTTCCTTGGAAAACGGCTTTTCACCCAGCAATCCTCCGATCTTGGCCCAACCCATCTGGTCCTTTTCGCTGAGATATCGCCAGCCGTCGTGGCAGCCAAGACCGCCTTTATTCGCCTCGAGTGGACCGACCGGATCCCACTCCATGCGAAAGCCAAACTTGTGAAGTTCTAACTGATCGAAGCCCGGCGCGGGAGAAGCGTACATCAACATGGCATGGGGATAGATGCGCACACCCGGAAGCGGTTCCTGTGTTTCGCAAGCGCCACCACTCTCCGTCCGCTCTTCCAGCACGCAGACACTGAGTCCGCTCTTGGCTAGATACGCGGCCGTCGTCATCCCGTTCGGCCCTCCGCCAATAATGACGACGTCGAATCTTTCATCCTTTGCCATTGCTCTCTCCCATCCAAGCCTCAAGGGCCACTTTCAAAATCTACTATCCAAGTCGGTGATCCAGACCTGCAATCAAAGTCTGCTTTGAATCCATTCTATGTCTCGTTTGGAAATGATGTCCAGCCAACGGACAGCTATGCCTTCCCCACCGCGGAACTCGCCACGACTTCTTGACCCTCGTCAACTTCCTTTTCCCTTGCCGCTGCCCATGCCTCTTCGTAGGCAATTTCCCGCGCCCTGGCCTTTTCCTTGGCATCGATCAAGAATTCTTTGCCCTTGGCGAGGTGCTCGGAACGCTCATCCGTCCAGTGGTTGTGCCCGACTCGTTTGAAGAATGCGCGCCGCACGAAACCCAGGACGGATCTACACAAGATAAGTTTTGTCATCCCAGGGATATCGTCTTCACACAGGCGGATGGCGAAGTCCCAGGTCACAGGATCGCGTATGGTGCCCACGACAACGATTTCGTCACCTTCACGGATCGCTTCGTATTCGCGGAAGTCCATAATCAACTCCTTCCGCCCCAACCCACGTGATTTAAGTCTCATAACGTGTCACCACCTTCCAGCGTAGAAATCAGATTGAACCTTCCTGCCAGCGTCTGCCATTGAAGCCAACTGCAATGGAGTGCAGGTCTTCGTCGGGCTACGCTCTCCACGCTTGGGGGATCCCGACGTCTTTTGATGTACTATTATATAGTACCCATCGAAAGCTTTCCGGCAAGCTAAATTTGGGCTATATTGGGCGCTGTGGCTTGCGAAGGTGCCAGGGGAAAGATTTGCCTTTGGTTGTACGTTTATAAGAAGGAAGACCTCTTGGAAGAGAAAAGCTGGATTGACGCTTTTGGTGTGGCCTGGGACCGGGAATATCCGGAGACCGAGGACACCTCCGGTCTGCGCATCGTCGCGCTGCTGGCCCGGCTGAGCGTACTGACCCTCACCTTCGAGCAAGAAACCCTCAAACCCTTTGATCTGGTGCCAAGCGACTACGGGGTGCTCGCCGCTCTGCGCCGCGCAGGTTCCCCCTACGAACTCGCACCGAGCGAACTCTCCAACAACCTCTACCACTCGTCGGGCGGGATGACGAAAATGCTGAAGCGTTTGGAAGGGCTTGAATACATCCAGCGCGTACCCGACCCTCAGGATGGTCGTGGAAAACTCGTTCGTCTCGCGCCCAAGGGAATGAAGGTGGAAGAGGAAGCCTTCAATGCTTTCCTTTCTCGTACACACGAGCTACTCAAATCTGCCACACCCAGTGAGTTTGGAGTGATCGACCAAGCGATGCAGCGACTCCTCAACATCATCGAAAGTAACTACCACCCCTGAAGTATGCCTGTTTTATTCGAGTGATACAGCAGGATGTTCTAGCTGAATCAGACACAGAAAATTCGCGTCGTTACCTTCTTCGTTTCCTATCCTACTTATGCACAGTCACCTTGTTATCACACCCCTTATAGAGGTATAATAGGGGACTGCCCTTTTGCATTACTCGGCGTGGACGGGAGTCGGTTGGAGAAGTAGCCTGTGGCAAAACGACACACTCCAAAACGCAACTCAAAGGTATCGAAACCAAAGCCTCGGATTCTCATCTGCACACCAGAGGTTACCGAACTCCCTGAAGGTATGGGCAATGCCGCCAACTACATTCGCGCCAAGGGCGGCGGACTCGGCGACATCTCCGCAGGCCTGATCCGCAATCTCTACGAAGACGACCGTTTTGAACTGCACGTCGCCTTGCCCAAATACTCGAGCAAGTTTGCAGATCTGTCACAGATCGAAGAGCGTGAACTAGATGAGCTGACGCCGGTTTTCCATAGCCAGGGGATCCACCTGGTCAACGACAGCGCATTTTCCCGACTCGATGATCTGTATGATGAAAGCCTTGAGCATCCGCGCGTTCGGCGCGCGGAAGCCTTTTCGCGACACATCATCAACCATCTGCTCGACACCGTCCGCCCCAACGTGGTGCACTGCAATGACTGGATGACGGGGTTGGTTCCGGCCGCTGCACGCGAGCGGGGCATCAAGAGCCTTTTCACCCTACACAACGTCTTCACCGAGAAAGACAGCTGTCTAAACGTGGTGCAAAGCGGCATCGATGTCCGTCGCTTCGTCCCCTCTCTCTATTTCGAACGCTTTCCGGAGGAGACCGAGGAGAACTGGAAGACCAATCGAATCGATTTCCTGGCTACAGGAATTCATGCATCCGACATCGTAAACACGGTCAGCAAGACCTTCCTACTGGAAATTGTCGATGAGACGTTCCGGCAGATCATTCCCGAAAGTGTTCGGCAAACAGTATCCGAGAAGTTTCGGTCGGGTCATGCATGCGGGATCCTCAATGCACCCAACGACTCCGTGGACCCACGCCTGAGCAAGCACATCACCCCTTATTACCTCGAAGACTTTCCTGAGAAAAAAGCGGAGAACAAGCTCGCGTTCCAAAAACACATGAGGTTGGATCTCGATGCCAAGGCGCCGCTTTTCTTTTGGCCTCACCGGCTCTACCCACAAAAGGGTCCCGAACTCATTCTGGCCATCGCCAAGTCATGCATCACGACCCTCGGCATTCAACTCGCATTCGTCGCCAATGGCGACCCAGACTTGCAACGACACCTCGAGTCGCTCCAGAAAATCTACCAGGGACGGGTCGCCTACCAACCCTTCAACGAAGGCATGAGTGAACTCGGCAAGGCCGCATCCGACTTCATGCTCATGCCCTCACAGTACGAACCCTGTGGACTCCCTCAAATGGAGTGCCCGCGTTTCGGGACGCTTCCGGTGGCTCGTCTCACGGGTGGAATCTCCGATACCGTAACTGCACTTGAGCCTCTGGCAGGCCGGGGGAATGGCTTCCCCTTCACGAACTACAATGCATCCTCTCTGAAAAAGGCCATCACCGAGGCCCTGAGGTTCTACGTGTTGCCCGACGACATCCGAAATCAAAATATTCGACGCATCATGCAAGAGAGCTTCGACCAGTTCAGCCTCTCGAACACAGCCAAGGAATACATCCACATTTACGAAGAGCTGATGGGTATCTAACCTGCTGGGATATGCGTGAGGCCATGGTAAGAGAGCCCACGCACACGGCAACGCTCTCCAAATGCCGCACCCCCTAAACGGCACCAAAACTCCAGGTTATAATCGGGCCATGCAGAACGTAATCGTCATCGGTGGAGGAATTAGCGGACTCAGCTTTGCCTACCGCTGTGCCACAGAAGGATCGGGCGCGCTCGTGCTCGAAGCCGCACCGCGACTTGGCGGATGCCTGCACAGCCAGCGCTTCGAAACCGGCTTCTGGTTCGAGCTGGGGGCCCATACCTGTTACAACTCCTACGGCGGGCTCATCGAGATGATGGAAACCTGTGGGCTCATGGAACAACTCCTCCCGCGTGCCAAGGTTCCTTTCCGCTTGCTGCGTGACGAGCGCGTGCGCTCCATCCCCAGTGAACTCAACTTCTTTGCGATCCTCGCCTCGCTGCCGCGCTTGTTCTTCGCCAACAAGGAAGAGGAGAGCGTCGAGCGCTATTACTCGCGCATTGTCGGCGCAAAGAATTACCGTCGTGTGCTCGGCCCCATGTTGGCCGCCGTCCCTTCACAAGATGCCGGAGAGTTTCCGGCGACGATGCTCTTCAAGAAGCGTCCACGCCGTAAGGACATCTTGAGAAGCTTTACCCTTCAGGGTGGGCTTCAGAGTGTGACCGATGCCCTCGCGCAGCAGTCAGGCATCGAAAGCGAGACGGGCCTCAGCGTACAATCGGTGACTCGCATCGATGGTGGCTTCTGCGTGCAAGCCGAAGACGGGCGCCGCTTCGAGGCGCGCCAGGTGGCCATTGCCGTACCACCGCCCGTGGCAGCGAACATCCTGGCTGCTGATTTTCCGGAACTCTCCGCCGAGCTAGGACGCATCGCAACAAGCAGCGTCACCACCGTCGGTGTCGTTGTGGCAAAGGAAAAACTCTCGCTGGAACCCGTCGCAGGCATTGTGGGCATCGAGGATTGTTTCTACTCGGCGGTGAGCCGCGACACCGTCCCCGACGAGCACTTTCGCAGCTTCAGCTTTCACTTCCGGCCCGGCACGTCTCCAGCCAAACGCATGGAGCGTATCACCCAAGTGCTCGCCGTCGCTGAGAGTGACTTGGAAAGTACCACCGAACGGCATACCGTTCTGCCCTCACCGCGCGAGGGTCACGCCGCTCTGGCCGCGGCCATCGATGAGCACACCGCCGGCACTCAACTTTCCATCCTTGGAAACTTCTTTGCAGGCCTGGCCATCGAAGACTGCATCACCCGCTCCTTCGCAGAGTTCTCCCGCCTGCAACAATAATTCGTGAATAGTCCGGGCTAGGAGAGGCTCTCCGCCGTTCGAATCTTCGCGGCGTCCAAGTAAGAATGTTGCACGTACTCCATGACCATTCGATCGGAGTTATAGCGCCAAGCCAAAGTCTTGAGTGCGTTCTTCACGCGAGTGAGCCACTCGATGGGAACGCCTTGCTCATCCTTTAAATAAAAGAGCGGCACGACTTCGTTCTCAAGCACATCGTAGAGTTGCAATAGATCTCGGCGATCTTGTTCTTTGGTGTCGACATGAACGAGGCCATCCCCAAAGGCGAAGCCATTTTGCGTGTCGTAGCCTTCATCCCACCACCCATCGAGAACGGAGCAATTGAGGGTGGCATTGAACACGGCCTTCATGCCGCTGGTTCCACAAGCTTCGAGGGGTCGACGCGGAGCGTTCAGCCAAAGGTCACAACCTTGGAGCAAGTGCCGGCTCACGTTCATATCGTGATTCTCAAGTACGAAAACGTGCCCTTTCAAGTCCGGATCGTTGCTGATTTCGACCAGGCGTTGCAAAAGCGCCTTCCCGGGTTCATCCGCAGGGTGGGACTTGCCCGCAAAGATCATTTGAACCGGGAACTCCGGGTTCGTGATGATTCGTTTGGCGCGCTCGTAGTCGTCGAAAAAAAGCAACGCTCGTTTGTAGCTGGCGAAACGACGCGCAAACCCGATGGTCAACACATCCAGGTGAAAATCTGGAATCGATGGCAGATCAGATGCCCCAAGTCGCTCACGACGCCGCTCTTCGCGACGCTTGATAAAATCAAACATCTTTCCTTTCAAAGCGACTTTCACACTCCACAAGCTCAGTGAATCCAACTTGTCGATTCCTCGCCATCGCTCCGCACGACACATGCTCCTTTCCCAATCCGTGCCAAGGAAGCTGGCGTAAAGAGCATTCAGTTCTGGCGCCAACCAGGTGTCGACGTGAACGCCGTTGGTGATGTGCCCGATGGGGACGTCGACGGATCTCCATTCCGGCCAAAGACCTCGCCACATATTGCGCGACACCTCGCCATGAAGTGAACTCACCGCGTTCGAGCGTCGAGAAAGGGTCAGGGCGAGGATCGTCATACAGAATTCCTCATTGTGATCGTTTCGATTCATCCGCCCCAAAGCGAGAAATTCATCTTCCGAAAGCCCCAAGCGCTCTCGAAGGGGCCTCAGGTACTTGAGTACGAGTCCCGGCTCGAAGCGATCATGTCCTGCTGCAACAGGCGTATGGGTCGTAAAAACCACCGATTCGGCAACCTCGACAGCGGCCTGGTGAAAGTCCACCCCCTGCTCCTCCATGCGTTCTGCAATGGCTTCCAAGGTGGCGAAGGCGGAGTGTCCCTCGTTCAAGTGAAGCATACCCGGGCGTATCCCCAACTCGCGGAGAACGCGATACCCACCAGTGCCAAGCACTAACTCCTGAACGATCCGCGTCCGCTTGTCACCACCATACAGCCGCAAGGTCCGAGGAAATTTTTCGAGTGCATCACCGAGAAGGTCCAGGAGGAAAAGCGGGCAACGTCCGACCTGGGCCTTCCACACGCGTAGCTCGATCAGGTCTCCCGCAACGGGGACCGTTACATACAGCGGATCTCCCTCGCTGTTACAAACGAGTTCGAGAGCAACTTGGTCGGTATCCAAATCGTGATAGACCTCGTGTTGCCGCCCTGTCTCGTCAATCTCCTGGCGAAAATACCCCTGACGGTAAAGCAAGCCGATGGCGTAAAGCGGCACACCGAGATCCGAACAACTTTTAACGTGATCACCCGCCAGCACACCAAGCCCACCCGAGTAGGTGCGAAGCGACTCGTGAATGCAAAATTCCAAACTGAAGTAAGCAGCGGGCTTGGCACGCATCCCGGGTGCGTTCCAAGAGGACCAGTGGTCGGGGTCCTCCATGTACTCTTGAAGACAGCGCTCGGCATGGGTGGTGTGTGCCAGGATGTGTGTGTCCATGGACACTTCTTCCAGGCGTGCGTCGTCGATCTCCTCCAAAAATGCGATGGGGTTATGGTTGACATCACGCCAGAGCTGTTTGTCAATCGAGCGCCAGATGTGGGTGGGTTCGCTGTTCCAACTCCACCAGAAGTTGTTGGCTAAACATATGAGTCTGCTACGAAAATCCTTCACACCGACCTCTATTCCCCAATGGCTCATTAACGACTCATCTATTCTTGCTCAAACACATGTTTACCAAAAGCCGACAAGCAGTTCTACCACCACCGCTTTCACCTTTTCAATCGAAGAAGTGCCTCTTGACAACCCTTTTCAAATCCTTCGGCCTTTCCACCGAGCTAGGAGTGTACGCGGCAGAGGGAAGCACACTCCTAGGATCAAGTATTCCTGTCTCTTCCTCGATTCACAAACGAAAAGCTTTGATACAATTCCCCTTGAGGTTTGTCAGGACCCACCCAGGCACCGCTAGCATCGATTGCAGGTGTACGCGAGGGGACATATGCGAGTTTTACCGGGCAGCCCCGACCCTCTCGGCGCAACATGGGATGGAGAGGGCGTAAATTTCGCTCTCTTTTCGGAGCACGCGACCTGCGTTCGGCTCTGCCTGTTCGATCACGGGGAGTCCGGGGACCCGCAAGAGGAGCTCAAACTCCCTCATCGAACCCACGGTGTCTGGCATGGCTATTTCCCCGATCTTCGCCCGGGCCAACGCTACGCCTACCGCGTAGACGGCCCCCATGAACCCGAACAGGGGCATCTCTTCAATCCCAACAAGCTACTCCTCGACCCCTATGCGCACGCCATCGACGGTCCGCTGCGCTGGCATGCTCGGCTCACCAGCTATTCCATGGTCGAAAACTCCGAGACGCCAGTCATGGACACCCGCGACAGTGCTGAGGTCCTTCCGCGCTGTACCGTCATCGACCCAGCCTTCGTTTGGGGAGACGATCACCCCCTGCGAACCCCGTGGAACCGAACCGTGATCTACGAGTGCCATGTCAAAGGGTTCACCATGCTCCACCCCGAAGTTCCCGAAAAGTCGAGAGGTACCTTCCTCGGTTTGGCTTCGGAACCCATCATCGATCACCTGCTGAGCTTGGGAGTGACGGCCGTGGAGCTGCTCCCTGTGCAACAATCCTTTAGCGAAGAGCACCTGGTCCGGGCGGGGCTCACCAACTATTGGGGCTACAGTCCTATTGGATTTTTTGCACCCGACGAGCGCTTCTCGGCGACGCCCGGCCTCCAGGTCGAAGAGTTCAAGTCCATGGTCAAGCGACTGCATCGGGCTGGAATCGAAGTCATTCTCGACGTGGTCTACAACCACACGGGCGAAGGCAGTTCCCTGGGGCCAACGGTGAGCTTGCGCGGAATCGACAACAGCTCGTATTACCGTTTGGACCCCGAGAATCCCATGTGGAATATCGATTACTCCGGTTGCGGAAATTCCTTGGAGTATCGGAACCCGCGCGCCATGCGCCTGATCATGGACAGCCTGCGCTACTGGGTTACCGAGATGCACGTCGACGGCTTCCGTTTCGATCTAGCCACCAGCATGGCCCGTCAAGAACATCATTTCGATGCGCGAAGCAATTTTCTCTCCATCCTTCAGCAGGATCCGGTCCTTTCCAAGGTCAAGCTCATCGCAGAGCCCTGGGATCTCGGACACGATGGCTATCAACTCGGCAACTTTCCGAGGGGCTTTCGAGAATGGAACGATCGCTACCGCGACGTGATGCGCAGCTATTGGCGCGGCGATCACAACACCGTCGGTGAATTGGCCTCGCGACTTTCGGGCAGCAGCGATCTGTTTAAAGGCCGTGAGCGCACCACCCAAGCCAGTATCAATTTTATTACTTCTCATGATGGATTTACCTTGCGCGACCTCGTCACCTACGAGCAAAAGCACAACGAAACGAACGGGGAAGAGAATCGAGACGGAACAAACAACAACCAGAGTCACAACTGGGGGGTCGAAGGTCCTACCGACAAGCCTCGCATCTGCGCCCTACGGGACCGCGTCACCCGTAATCTGTTAGCCACTCTCGCCTTTTCTCAAGGCGTTCCCATGCTCACACAAGGTGATGAAATGGGGCGCACGCAGGGCGGAAACAACAACGCCTATTGCCAGGACAACCCCATCAGCTGGGTTCGCTGGAAGCTCGATGCCAGTGACCGCTCGCTTCTTGATTTCACACGTATGATCTTTCGCTGGCGGCGCGAAAACGCCGCCTTCCACCTCGCCCATTTCATGGAAGGCGAGGAAGTCGGTACTTCCGGACTCCACGACGTTACTTGGCTACAATTGAACGGGAGCGAAATGACGGCATCTGACTGGCACGACACAAAGCATTGTGTTCTTGGTATGCTCGTGAACGGAGCGGCGAGCGACGAAGTCAATACCTTCGGTACGCCCATTCCTGGCCGCACCTACCTCCTCCTCACAAACGCCGGCGCACGCACTCGTCGTTTCCGACTACCGCCCACGCCGCCAGAAAAATGCTGGCGCGAACTCGTCAACACCGCACGGGAGCCACGCCAAGCCATTCACAGTAAAAAAATTATCTTGGCTTCACATTCTCTCGTCTTACTTGAACACCGTGAGGAAGCGCGATGAGCCCGACCGACGAAGCAAAACCTCCACCCTTCACCATCGATCCTTCGGAACTCGATACGCTTGCGCGAGGCCTGCACAGCGAACCCCATCGCATTCTCGGTGCCCACCGCGCATCCCTGGAGGGGGTCATGGGGGTCGTCATCCGGGCCTTCCACCCCGAAGCGACGGAAGTCACGTGCTCAAGTTTGCAAGACTCTCCCAAGGCAAAGCCCAACCCCTTACATCCCGTCGGCCGCGGACTCTTCGCCACGTTTCTTCCCGGCGCAGCTTTTCCCCATCACTACCGCCTCCACTTCCACTTCGCTGACGGCGCCTCTTACGATCTCGTCGATCCCTACTCCTTTCTTCCCACCATTGGTGAACACGACCTCCACTTCATCGGAGAGGGAACCCATCGAGAACTCTGGAAGATACTCGGCGCAAACCCACGCACCATCGACGGGGTCCAAGGAATCGGGTTCGCGGTGTGGGCCCCCAATGCCACAAGCGTTAGCCTCATCGGTGATTTCTGCCATTGGGATGGGCGGAACTATCCCATGCGAAGTTTGGGTAGCTCGGGTGTCTTCGAAATTTTCATTCCCGGTCTTCCCATCGGCACCCTCTACAAGTTCCAGTTGCGCACAAAAGACGGTCGCGTCATCAGCAAAGCCGACCCTTACGCACAATTTTGTGAACATCCCCCAGCCACCGCCTCATGCGTGGTGAGTTCTGAGTACGTCTGGCAGGATGAGGACTGGATGACGGAGCGTGCGACGCGCTCGGCGCGTTCACTCCCCATGAGCACCTATGAAGTTCACCTGGGCTCCTGGGCACGGGTTCCAGAGGAAGGGAATCGCCGCCTGAGCTATCGCGAGATTGCGCCTCGGCTCATCGCACATCTAAAGCGCTTCAGCTTCACACATGTGGAGTTGATGGGCCTGGCCGAACATCCCTTTGATGGTTCCTGGGGCTACCAGGTGACGGGTTACTACGCACCCACTTCGCGCTTCGGCACACCCGATGATTTCCGTTTTTTGATTGATGAATGCCATCGCAACGAAATCTCCGTGATCATGGATTGGGTTCCCGCACATTTCCCCAAAGACGATTTTGCCTTGCGTCAATTCGATGGCACACCTCTCTACGAGCATGATGACGAACGCCGTGGGGAGCACCCGGATTGGGGCACCTTGATCTTCAACTTCGGTCGCAACGAAGTGCGGAACTTTCTCGTGGCCAACGCCGTGTACTGGATGAAGGAATTCCACATCGATGGCCTGCGCGTCGATGCCGTGGCCTCCATGCTCTACCTGGACTACAGCCGCAAAGAAGGCGAATGGCTCGCCAACCAATATGGTGGGCGGGAAAACATCGAAGCCATCGACTTCCTGCGCGAATTGAATGCCGTCATCGCCGAGGAGTGCCCCGGCTGCATCACCATCGCCGAGGAATCCACCTCGTGGGCCGGCGTGACTGCACCCACCGAGCACGGCGGCCTGGGCTTCACCTTCAAGTGGAACATGGGCTGGATGAACGACACCTTGCGTTATTTCGCCCACAATCCGGTCCACCGCGGTTATCACCAAGGCGAGCTCACCTTCGCCATGCTCTACGAATACTCCGAGCACTTCGTCATGCCCTTGTCCCACGACGAAGTCGTACACCGCAAAGGCTCACTCCTCGGAAAGATGCCCGGGGACCATTGGCAACGCCTGGCCAACTTGCGCCTGCTCCTCACTTATCAATACACACGCCCGGGAAAGAACCTGCTCTTCATGGGAACTGAACTGGCGCCGGACGAAGAATGGAATCACGATACGAGTCTTCCCTGGCATCTCTGGGAGTTGGACCCTCTCCGCCGCGCCTTTGCCACCTTTATGGAGGAACTCGGGAAGCTCTATCTCAACACCCCCGCCCTCTGGAAAACCGACCACGACCCCGCAGGCTTTGAGTGGATCGACGCAGGCGATCACCAAAACTCCGTACTCTCCTATATACGACGCAGTGATTGGGAAACGGCTGTGGTCACCCTCAACCTCACGCCCGTGCCTCGGGAGAATTATCGCATTGGAGTCCCCTACCCGGGACTCTACCGAGAGCGCTTCTCCTCCGATGCGCCCCAATTTGGCGGAGGCGAATTCGAGACCCATCACGAGCTGGAAACGGATCCCATCCCGGCCCATGGCCGCCCGCATTCCCTTTCCCTGCGCCTCCCGCCGCTGGGCGCGCTAATCCTCGAAAAAGCACCGGAGGACTCCGCTGAACTTGAGACCAAGACCTCATCGCTGCACAAACTGGCGGATCACTGCGGCATTCTTCGAGGATACGACGGCACCGATGGCCATTGGCACGGCACCACGGACGAAACACGCGTGCAATTGCTGGCAGCCATGGGGATCGACGCCAGCAACGAAGCCAAGGCAACCCTCGAACTTCAAGCGCTCGACCATGAGGAATCGGATCGGCTCATGCCTTCGGTCCGTGTGGTTCGCCAGGGCAGTGCCGAGGCCGAGGGGTTCAGCGTTCGACTGCCCGGCGCCGAGGGCACACATCGCATTACCTGGCACCTGGAGCTCGAAGAAGAAAGTGGCGTCACGCATACCCTGGAAGGGACGGACCAACCGGTTCACGCCGACCTGTACCTGGCCATCCCCAACACGGATGTGCTCCCTCCGGGTTACCACGAGCTTCGCCTGCGTATTTGCTCTGGTCCCAGCGTCACCCATGCCGCCACCCAACGCTACATCCTCACACCTCGCGCCTGTCCCTCCCCTGCGGAGCTAACCGATGGCCGCAAAGTCTTTGGCATTACCACCAATCTCTACACCCTACGCGGCGATGGGAATTGGGGAATTGGCAATCTGACGGACCTGAAAGAACTCATCGATCACGCCGCCGATTCCGGCGCTGCCTTCGTGGGCATCAATCCTCTCCATGCGCTCGAAAACCGCGGAGAGGGAATCAGTCCCTACTACCCCATCAGTCGTTTCCATCGCAACCGTCTGTACCTCGACGTCGAGGCGATCCCCGAATTCAAACACTCCAAAAACGCCCAAGCTTTGTTGGCCTCCAAATCCTTCCAAAGAAAACTCGCACGCCACCGCCAGGCAGAGAGCATCGACTACCCCGCCATCGCAGCCCTGCAAAAGGAAGTGCTGATCCTTCTCTATGCTGAATTCCGAGTGGGACTCGACGCGAAGAGCGAACGTCGACGCGCCTACGATGCGTTTGTCAAAGGCGGGGGCGACTCGCTTTTGAACTTTGCAACCTTTGAGGCCTTGCGTGCGCACTTTGAGGGCCTTGCTGGCGGAGGGGCCGACTGGCGAAATTGGCCCGATGACTACAGAGATCCCACCGCTCCCGCTCTCCTTCGCTTCCGTCGGGAACATCACGACGAAATCGATTTTCATTGCTACTTGCAGTTTGAGCTGGAGTGTCAACTGACTCAGGCTCACCAACATGCCGTGGCGCGCGGACTTCCCATCGGGATCCTGCACGACCTGGCCCTGGGAAATGGCCCGGGCGGCGCGGACGCTTGGGGCTTTGCCAACCGCTTTGCTCGAGGCGCCAGCATCGGAGCACCTCCAGACCCCCTGGCTGAACATGGCCAGAATTGGGGGCTCCCCCCCATGAATCCCCTTCACCTGCGGAAGGATGGTTACCGCCTGTGGACGAATCTACTTCGTCACGCGTTTCAATCGGCTGGCGCACTGCGCATGGATCACGCCATGGGCCTTGAGCGACAGTTCTGGATTCCGGACGCTGACAAGACCAGCGGCGCCTACGTCGCCTATCCGTGGGAAGACCTGGTTGGAATCCTCGCATTGGAGAGCCATCGCGCTGGAGCCCTTGTGATTGGAGAGGATCTCGGCACGGTTCCACCCGGCTTCCGTGAGAAGCTCGAAGACTGGGGCATCCAGCGCACCCAAGTGCTCTACTTTGAAGGCGATGGAACGGGAGGTTTTCAAGCCCCGGAAGCCTATGTCCCCCATGCCTTCACCACGGCCAACACCCACGACCTCTCCACCTTGACCGGATACGCACACGGCGCGGACCTGCTGCTCCGACACGGCCTCGGCCTGGTGTTGGAAGCAAGTTTGGATGAGGCCCTGCAAAACCGATCACATCAATTGCAACGCTTGCGCGAGGCCTTCATTGCCAGTGGCGCGCTGGACGAGACCGAACCCATGGACGAACCCGCGGAACTCTGCGCAGCGGCTAGTGAATTTCTGGCGATGACGCCTTCGCTCTTGGTGGGTATCGCCTTGGATGATCTCGGCGGAGAAGTCGAAGCCGTCAACGTACCTGGAGTATCTGTTTCTCAACATCCCAGTTGGTCCCGACGAATGAAGTGCACTCTGGGAGAGATTTTTCAGTCCAAGAATACGCAAGACACCTTGGAGAAAATTAGACGTCTACGTCCCTTGAGTAAAAATCACTAACAGTTCTTTCATCGCACTGGAATTTTTTGCAATCAAAACAAACTATTTGACTTTTGTACCCTGTTCACAAAAAAATTTCAGGACTGATATTTTTCAGAGCGACTTGTTTCGATTCCTGAGATATGATGGCCACCACTAACTAATCCCAAGCTCACAGCACCCTATTTGTTGCACCTGCATTTTTGTGCCCAAGATTCAAAATCGCGAAGCGGGCGTCGACACCCCTTCGCTGGGCCAAAACAGTAAAGTGACAAGGAGAGCCATGCAGTATCACGTCTTGTCTTTCGAAGGCCCGGACCCTTATTGCAAAATTGGTGGTCTCGCCACGCGCGTGAACGGCTTGACCCGCGCCCTCGCAGACCTGGACCACGACGTACACCATTGGTTTGTCGGAGACCCCGATTCCGCCGGCAATGAATCGAACGATGGCCTGCATCTTCATCGCTGGTGCCAGTGGATCAGCCATTATCACCGCGATGGCGGCGTATACGCTGGAGAGCAGGAAAAGGCCTCCGATTATGCCAGGTCGCTCCCTCCCCATCTTCTGATTCAAGTACTTTTGAAACAACTCATGTCGGGTGAGCATGCCGTAGTGCTCGCCGAGGAGTGGCAAACCGTCGATGCCGTCCTTCACCTCGATCAACTTCTGCGTCACGCCCGCCTGCGCAATCGAGTAACCATCATCTGGACCGCCAATAATGTGTTCGGTTTCGATCGGATCGATTGGAAGAAACTCAAGCAGGCCGCCCACATTGCAACCGTGAGTCGTTACATGAAGTATCAGATGCAACCCTGCGGAATCGATCCCATCGTCATCCCCAACGGGCTCTCCCCGGATGCCTATCTTCCACCGGAACCTCAAGCCACCTCCTGCCTCAAACGTCGATTCAAAGATCGAACCGTGATCACCAAGATGGCCCGCTGGGATCCCGACAAGCGCTGGCTCACCTCGGTGGACATTGTCGCCGACATGAAGCGACGCGGACTGAAACCCTTATTCATTGCTCGAGGAGGCTTGGAAGCGCACGGCGTCGAGGTAATGAAACGCGCCCAACAGGCCGGACTGCGCGTGCACGGGCGTCACAACCAAGGCGGAAACATCGAAGGCACCATGGAAACCCTGCGCAACTTCGAAGATGTGGACATGATCAACCTTACCTCCCATGTAGATGCCGACACCCGGCGCGTGCTCTTCAAGGCCAGCGATGTGGTTCTCGCCAATAGTGAAAAAGAACCCTTTGGTTTGGTGGGACTCGAAGCCATGGCCGTCGGCGGAATTGCCGTAACCGGCTGTTCCGGTGAGGACTATGCCATCAGCGGACGCAACGCCTTGGTGCTGCAATCCAATGACCCGCAGGAATTCCTGGGTCTGTATAGACATCTCCAATCTCGCCCCAAGGCCATCACGGCCATGCGCCGCGAGGGACGCGCCACGGCCAAGGGCTACGCATGGCGCGAGGTCATCGAACGCAACCTGGAACCACAGATCGAACTCGCTCGTTCGCTCATAGTTTGATTCAGATCAAGGGCTGTCAGTCGGCTCAGCGACCTCGATCCTCAGCTTGGACTCGACCTCCAGCTTAGGATAGGTGCGTGCCACCATGTCCGTGCACTGAACGATGCCAAAGACGAGGTAGGTCCACTGCTCGCGCATGCGTACGTTTGCGATATAACGATCGCCGGCTTTTTCTTGAATCATTTTGTAAGCCCGCGCGGCCCGATTGTTATTAAAGAAAGGAAGGAACAGCAATACCTGCGCGCCGCATTCGGTGGCCATGATGTCGAGAGGCTCGCTGGCATCATAAGGTACGCGCTCGCTGGGCCCGAGCTGCACGGGCCTTCCCGCACAGGCGAACAAAAAGGGGAGAAGGAGGACGAGGATTGTCAGTCGAGTTCCCTTCATCGGATCGCCTCCCCGCTAAGCAGGACACAGCGCCGGCTTGCGAGTACCCACCAATACCAGCGCTCACGATAGCTGACGTCCGCAAGCGCGGTGGCACCGGGCACGCTGGCCACGGCCTCGGCATAGGCAGCTTCGAGACGCTCATTCCAGCCATGAGGTATGAATTGAGTCGGGGTGGTGAAAAGATAGAGGTCACCGCAGGCCTGCGAGCTTACCGGACCTAGCCTCTCGTATTCCTCGGGCAGACTGGGGGCAACGGCCACCCAACGCGAAGCACAGCTGCTGGCAAATAAAAGGACGAGCAAGGCAGACCCAGCAAGGGCCCATCGCCACCGCTCAGCAGAGTTTGCCCTTCTTAAAACTGGCATTCGAGATACCCCGTGTTGTAGTTGGAGCCACCTCTCACTTCGCCGAAGATATCGACGCTTTCAAAAACGCCGGAGCGGTGGGAAATGGCAAACCCCAGCCAACAGGATTCCATTTTCTTCACCCGGGTCACATCCCGCGCGTTGACATCAACACTGACGTCGAGGTAGTTGAGCAAGCGGCTCGTGTTCCGGTCCTTACTCTTCAGGTGTTCCTTTTCAATGGAAGGAACATGCTCTACGTAGGAGACACCCTCGGCAAAACCCACTCGCGTTCGCACAACCTTATTCCAGGGAAACTGCTTCCAGTAGGCCTTGATGGAGACCGTCCCTCCCCAGAAGTCGTCGCGATCACCGCGTTCGAAGTAACGAATGATCTGCGCCTTCCAAATGAAGTCGATGGGCCAGTCGCGGAAATCGTCCACAATGGGACGGCCCACCGACAGCCCGATCAGTCCTGAATAAGTGTTATCAACGCGAACCTTTCCGCCTGTAATGGAGCCGAGGTTCTCATCCGTCGAATAGCCACCGTTCAAACGCACCATCCACGCATCACGGAACCAGGTCTCGTGCTCCCTTACATGAACAAGAGGCACTTCTCCAGCTCCGGGTTCTGCATCCTCTTCAGCATGGACCGCTGAAAAAGAACAGAAACCCAGGATCAAGAGAAGTAGCCAGGTGCCGCACGACTTCATGCGTAACCTCCTTCTCAAGGTTGATCACCCAGGTGAAGGATAAGAATTCGGTGCACCTCGCGAATAGCGTAGGGGTGGGACTGGCAGGAGTGCACGCCTCGAATCACCAGTTCAGAGTCCACCTCTTCAAGATGAGCACTCTTGTACGCGACCACGCCGTCGTCACCCGTGTCAATGGGGCCCTCGCCCTTCACGGCGATGATCGAATGGCTGGCAACGCCGGGGGCGAGCGGGATCGAATCGAGTTCGTGGAGAAAGGGACTTGTCGTTCGCATATTTTCCACACTGCTGGGAATGGCATCGACGGAAGCAAAGGCAAAGTGCTCCGGGTTCGCTGTAATTACATCGACTCCCACCTCGGTGATGTTTCGGGGCAACTTCACCAGCCTGGCCACCCAACGTCCCAAGCGTCGATCGGAGATGAAGCTCCCGCGGTGGGGAGTCGCGATGAAGATCACCCTCCGCACCTCGGGGACAGGCTCGAAAAACATACTGCTACCAAGAATCTTCCGGCTGTCATCGGAGAGCTTCATATCCTCCAACGGAACGTCGGCGACGAGATTCCACAGCTTATCGCCAGAGGAGATCGCAGTCATCTTGGTCAGCAACCCTCCTTGGCTGTGCCCAACGACAACGATTTCGCGGAGCGCAGGATCTTTGCCCTCGGGATCGAGCTGATCCACCACGCTGCGAATCTCTTGACGCAGCAGGGCCGCCGAGTAGGCGATGGGGCTCCCCGTGTCATAGTTAAAGAGCCAAATTTGATAATGCTCCCGAATCTCCGCATCGGAATGGAGATCGTTCACGAGTTCCGCCCAGCGCGCAGAACTCGAAGCTGTGCCGTGAACTAAAACGACGGGCACCCTGCCAGGTCGATAAGGGGAGAGCATCGTGAGCGAGGAAGTCGTTCCTTGAAGCCCTCTTCCAAAGAACTGCTTGAGCTCACGCTCCCAAAAACGCGACTCACTCAGCATGTAGGCCAGAGATGAACTGGGCTCCAGCTCCAAGGGGATGGTTCGCTCCCCAATCTCAACCGAATCGTTTTCGTAAGCGACGTTTAACTCGGCGGTGGTATCAATTTCCCCGGCAATGAGTTGCTCATGGAGTTTCTCGAAGCGAAAGAAGAGAACAACGGGCACTTTCAGTCCCGGTATCAGGTGGTCGCTGGAATCCTCTTCAGGGTTGACGGGTTCAGTACTGGCCGCAAAGGATGCGCCGATCCCGGGAAATCGGTAGTGGTTGCGAAGGCCGCGAATTTGAAGCTCGGAGACGGGCTCGAAGTGAACAAAGCGCCGATTGCCCCAGACGAGTTGCGATCTGTCAAAGTGAATATTTAGTCTGCCAAAGGGAAACTCGACCTGGCGTGGAATCGCTGAGACCTCGCCAGTGGTCTTCTCCTCCGAACCCAAGTAGGCGACGAGGAGACCCCGATTGTATAGATCACAGGCAAGCCGCAAGCGGGGATCATAGGGAGCGGGTTCCAATGCCGGGTCGTCCGGGAAGAGGAAGGCGTAGGCGTAGACGGCAGCCAACATATAGTAGGTTGGATCTTTACTTTTCTCGGCGTGAGCAAAGGAAAGCTCTGAGAGCGCAAAGAGCCCATTGGGGCCAATGACACCCGTGGCAAAGAGCCCATGCAGCTCCAGAATCGCCGCCTCCGGATCTCTAGCGAAGCGCTCCTGCAAATTTTGAAGGTAGAGCATGTTTTGGGTGGATTCGCTGAGCCTCCCTGTGGAGAGCACATTGCTTTGAATGTTCCGGTGAACCCGCTCGGGAGAAACTCTCTTTACGCCCACCGGCGTCGAACAAGCCGTCAAAAATACGAGAAGAAGCGCTGCCGCGAGGAAGAAAAGCCGGTGGAGCCGCGCGTACTCATCCACCACTTCTAGATTTTCAAGGTGCTGGCAACTCAAAGACGTTCCTCATCCAGATGTGTACTGACAGAATAGTCATCCGCCCCACTGGACGCGAGGTTTTTGTAATCAGTTCCCTCGCTGGATGGAAGACGCTCGACGAATACACTAAAGCGAGTTGGGCTTGGCCAAAACCTCGTTCAGCTGTCGATCTATTGAACCCCTCAAGCGATTTAGGTTACTCTGTATGAGTGACTCGCCTGAAAAGTCTACTGAAAGCCGTTGGATGGATGCTCGTGGGCATCTTGATTGCCGGTATCTTCTTTTATATAAAGACGATGCGCGCACAACCGAACCTACTCGCCTGGCACGAACATGAACTCTCCGAGGAGTACCGTGCCGGAGATCCGGACGCGACGTTACAGGAATACCTGGAACGGGAAGAGCGGCTCTTTGCTCAACTCGACCGCGAGGTCTATCAACCGACAGCGCGAAGCGGCTCCGACGCACTCAATCGCTACAACCCGGAAAGCCTTTTCCACCCGACGCGATTCGAGCGCGATTGGAACCGCAGCTTTGAGTTAAAGGTACCCAATGCACGAGGCGGCGTTCTCTTGCTTCACGGCCTCTCCGATTCACCCTATAGCATGCGCAGTGTGGCGGAGGTCTTCGCGCAACAAGGATTCTACGTCGTCGCCCTGCGCCTGCCCGGGCACGGCACCCTACCCGGCATGCTGTTTGAAGCCAAACAAGAGGACTGGCGCGCCGCTGTTCGACTCGCAGCCACTCACGTGAAGGAACAGGCCGGGGCTGAGGGACGATTTTTCATCGGGGGCTATTCCAACGGAGCGGCGCTCTCGGTCGAGTATACACTTGATAGTTTAGAGGATGCGGATCTCCCGCTTCCCGATGGACTCTTCCTGTTTTCACCCGCGCTCGGCGTCAGCAAACTGGCCGTTTTGGCAAAATGGCAAATGGCCCTGGGCAAGATTCCCGCGCTGGAGAAGTTGGGCTGGCTCGACATCCTACCGGAGTACGACCCTTTCAAGTACAACTCGTTTCCAACCAACGCGGGTCTTCAGATTTACCGCTTGACCTCATTGCTTACGAAAAAAATGGATGCCGCGCGGGATTCCGGCCAAATCGACAAATTCCCACCCGTTCTAAGCTTCGCCTCCATCGTAGACGACACCGTTCCCATTAACGCTGTCATCAACCGCCTCTATGACAAGCTACCCGCCAATGGAAGTGAGTTGGTGTTTTTTGATGTGAACCGGGATTCTGATACGCAGCTATTTATCAAGACAAGCTTCGATCAGGATTTACAGAGCTTTCTTGAACAGGACGATCTGCACTACGGCGTCACCCTGGTGACCAACCGCAGTCCAGACACGAGAGAAATGCAAGCACGAACCCGTGACCCCGGGGCCAACAACTGGCGCGAAGAAGACTTGTCCTTGGAGTGGCCACCAAATATCTACTCCCTTTCTCACGTCGCCCTCCCCTTCCCCCCAGACGATTCCATCTATGGCCCGTCTTCGGGCGACTCCTTCACGCTGGGAGGTGTCGAACCCCGTGGAGAGCGCCGCGTGTTGAAGGTGCCCATCACACTTTTGATGCGCCTGCGCTACAACCCCTTCTTCGACTATGTGGAAGAGCGAATCGAGCAGAATCTGTCGCATCAACTCAGTGCAGAGTAGAGAGGCCACTATGAATCCAGCCACCACCCCGACGAACATCTTTCGTGCCAGTGATACTGAGCTTGGCATCTCCTGGGAGGACGGGCACGAAAGTCGCTACCCGCTACGCGCCCTCCGCCTGGCCTGCAAGTGCGCTCGCTGTGTTGACGAGATCACCAAACTTCCTTTATTGAAACCTGCGAGTGTCCCCATGGACATCAAACCCCAGAAAATCGATCTGGTGGGGCGCTATGGAATATGCGTGACCTGGAGCGACGGGCACGACACGGGCATCGCAACCTTTCGGGATTTGCGCACCCTGTGCCTCTGTGAGCAATGTCAGGCTTCCTAGCTTCCGGTCAGTGGACCCCACAATGTGTTAACCGCCTACGCTTCCCCGGGGATGGACAGATTTTCCCAAGATTCTTGCCGAAACCTTTATTTGACCTGCCGAGGGGCCGATAACACTCCAAGCCCTTTGGAGGTTGCCCGTTATGATCCCAAGCGAGAAGGAAATGGACGCCATCTCGATCCAACGAGAAGGCAATTTGCGCGACCTTCCTTTTCCAGTGCTCCTGCAAGCCTACGCCAGTCACAAGCGTTCCCTGGTGTTGGAGTTACAACGACACCAATTTCGTAAGATCATCGTCTTTGAAAATGGAATGCCCGTTGACGCCCAATCCAATTTATTGCATGAGACCACGGGAATGTTTCTGGTCCACAAAGGAAAGCTGTCTGAAAAGGATTATCAACGCTGTCTCACGGAAGCGTCGGCTCTCTCTTGTACTTTTGAAGAAGTGATTATTCAAAACAAACTGATTCAACCCTTTGATTTGTTCAAGATTCTTCAGCAAAGCCTGGCACAGAAACTATTCGATCTCTTCGGGTGGCGCGAAGGGGAATTCAAAACACACACCGACATGCCCGACGTAAGCTCTCCCCTCAAAGTCAATGCACCTCAACTCATGCTCACTGGCATCAGTCGCTTCCTGGACCAAGATCAAGTCAATGCAGGCGTGTCAAACCTGGTGGGCAAGACCTTGCTGCTTCACCCGCTGTCAAAAACACGCGTGGCAGGAATCAAATTCAACACGCGGCAGCTTCGCGTCATTACCGCCCTGGCCGAGCCAAAGCGCATCGACGAACTGGCGATGGAGTGTGAGTTTTCCCACGATGACATCACGCGCTTGGTTTACACACTCAGCTTACTGGGGATTGCGATTCCCGAAGATGAGCTGGCCCTTGCCGAGGAGCGCTGGGCCAAGGAGGCCAAGCCACAAGCCGAAATTTCGGCCCCGGGGAAAATACCTTTGCCCGAGCCCTCGCCCGTCCGACCCGGCCTCGACGATGCAGCCGTGAGTGCACTTCAGGACGATGTCATGAAGACGGTTCTCGAATACCGCAAGAAAGACCCCTTTGAACTATTTGACTTGCCCATCGATGCCAATATGGAGAGCATCTCAAAAAGCTATCTGGCTTTTGCGGAGAAATACGCCCCCTGGCAATTCAACGATGCACGCATTCTTCCTTTGGCAGACAAAGCGAGGGATATTTTCCTGGAAGGATCCCGTGCCTTTGCCAAGCTGTGCAATGCACAACAGCGTGAGAACCTCATCGCCAAGCGAAAGCAGCCCAAGAAAAAGCGTGAGGGTGTCGCCAACGCCAATGTCTTCGCCATCAAAACAGATCTGCTCGACTCAGACGCTCAGTTTCAAGAGGGACTGGGCTTTGTCGAGAAGGAGGATTTCCTGAGAGCCATCGAACTCTTCGAGTTTGCCTCTGACTGCGATCCTCAAAACCCCCTGTACCGGGCCCATCTCGCCTACACACGTTTTCAACACGACCCCCTGCAAAGCGCACATTCGATGACAGAGCTGGAAGAAGCCCTGCGCATCGATCCCGATTGCGGCATCGCCAATTACTTTTTCGGGGAACTGTGTCGGCTTGAAGGAAAAGCCGACGACGCCGAAAAATATCTGGCCAGGGCCTCGAAACTCATGGCGCCCGATCGCCGCCCCGTGGAAGCACGCAAGCTCCTCCACGCGGAAAAGAAGCGCTAGCACTAGAGGCAAACAATCTTTCGTGTAACCCGGAATTTCTCGCAGTCCCTGGCGCTTACAAGCTCTCGTGAGTGCGGTATACATCTTCTATCAACCAACATGGAGACAACCCATGCGACTTGAAATTCTTCTCGGGGCCCTTTTGTTATCGGGCTTGACCTGCCTGGGGTCTGTTGCCAACGCACATCCGACTGAAAAAACCAGGAGCACAGCAACGGCGGGTGAAGAGGAGGCGGTGGAAAGCAGCGGTCATGTCATTCACGTTCTCGCAGGGATCGCCGACTACGACGATGATGGCATGAGCTTCACCCATGACAATGCAGTCGACCCCTCGGTTTCGGCCAGCAACGAACTCACCACGGTCGGGTACCTTGGCGCTTCACGCCAGATTCCCATGGTCGGGGAGCACCTCCAATTCGGTTTCGAAGCGGGCAGCCTGTTTGGCTATGGCAGCGAGAACGAGACCGAAAGCGCCACGGGCGGCGGTGGCGGAAAAACCTCTACCTACATCAGCAATAAGCTCATCAGCGGGGAAATCTTTGGCGGTGGCTTCGTCGGAGCTCAATTGGGCCAACGGGTCCGATTGCATGCAGGCGCGGGCGCCGTGGGTTATGTCGGCTGGATGTCTCAAGTCACAAAAGACCGTGATGAAGACACTGACTTCTACAAAAAGAAGACACGCAAAGACGTCGGCTTCGGGTACGGGTGGTATGCGCGCACCGGAATCGATTTTCTCATCGATAACCACAATGGGATCGGCCTGAGTGTTCGTTACGTCGATGGGAAAATTAATTTCAGCGACCCCATCGATGATGCCGAGCCCGAAGGCACACAATTTTTCCTCTCCTACCTTTATGCGTTTTAGTCCAAGATAGGAAAACTGTTGATTTCGCGCGGTCGATGATACTCTGGCTGCAACAAATTGAGAGCGAGTAGAGAGGAGGGCTTGAAGTGGAGCAGGAAGAAAACCACTGGAAAAAATGCAGTAGTTGCAAGCAATGGATCGACTTCGAAAGCGATTATTGGACTTGCAATGTCTCCACCTGCAACCGGAAACGAACCGGCATGGTGTTTTGCACTGTCACCTGCTGGGAAACCCACCTGCCCTTGATGAATCATCGCGAAGCCTGGGCCGAAGACCAGCGCGCGCCCAGCCGCGCAAAGTTTCTAGCGCAGGAAAAGAACGAAAAAGAAACGGCTCCAACGCGACGCATCGTTCGCCCGGAAGCCAGTGCCCAAAGCGCGAGTTCCTCCTCTGCACAGGGCGCAACCGAAACGACGCCACTCAACCAAGACGTCGCCAAGGAAATTCTCATCGTGGCCTCGCGACTCAAATCTTACATCCTCGCGCGATCGGGAATGAACACCTCGGAAAAAGTAATGGCCGGCCTCTCAGACATCGTGCGCAAAGCCTGCGATGAAGCCATCGAAACCGCCCGGCGCGACGAACGCAAAACGGTTCTTGATCGAGACATTCCCAAACCGTCTTAGGCTGGGAGCTTTCCTATTTCTCTACCCCTTTTACCTCTCTTTCTGACACACTGTACGTTTGAGAAATAAGGGCGTGAGGGAAATGCGACTTCAGTCCCTACTAGTATTTCTATCTATTCTCCTTGGCCACGCCAGCCTGGCTACAGCGGCGGTCATCCGGGAAAGCAGTAACTCCCATCCGGAGCGCTACACCATGCAACGCGAGGACATGGTTCGAGACCAACTAGAAGTGCGCGGAATACGCGACCCGCGCGTGCTTGAGGCCATGCGCAAGGTGGAGCGGCATCTCTTTGTGCCTGAGAGCCTTCAGAGACAAGCCTACCAAGACCAACCTCTGCCCATTGGCCACGCTCAAACCATCAGCCAACCCTATATCGTCGCATTTATGACGGAACTCGCCCAGCTCAAGCCCGGCGACAAGGTGTTGGAGATTGGAACCGGGTCGGGTTATCAAGCCGCGGTCATTGCCGCTATGGGCTGTGAGGTGTACAGCATCGAGATCGTGAAGGCCTTGGCGGAAGAAGCCAGCCAGCGCCTGGATGATTTGGGCATCGTCACGGTTCATGTGCGCGATGGCGATGGCTACGCAGGCTGGCCCGAGCACGCCCCCTTCGATGCCATCTTGGTGACAGCGGCACCGCCCTATATTCCGGAGCCCTTGAAACAGCAACTGCGCGTGGGCGGACGGCTGATCATTCCTGTCGGAGATTTTTTCCAAGAGCTCATGCTCATTGAGCGCAGCGAAACAGGCTTTACGAAAAAGAACACCCTGCCCGTTCGCTTTGTTCCCATGACGGGCGAAGCCCAGGGCCAGTAAGCTGCAAGGTTTGCAAACCCACCCTATTCCAGCAGCTCGCGGCGCAAAGCCGCCAAGGCCTCTTGGTCCCAACCCAGCTCTGCCCAAAGAAAGCCATCAATGGAACCGTGCCGGCTGATCATCGCGTCCCGTGCCGCGTCGATGTTCTCCACCTCCACAAAGAAAAGAGGCTCAATATTGGACATGTCAATCTCTTCGGTCGACACATCTCTTTGTCGGGCTGCCCTTTGGCGAATCAGATCGAGTGCTTTTTCATTGGCCTGCTTTCGGAGTTGGTTCGAAAGCAAATAATCTTCTTGCACGAGATTCCATGGAACCCCCAGGGCCGACAACACAATGGCCGCTGCCAAACCCGCCCGATCCTTGCCGTGGGTACAGTGAAAAACCAAGGGCTGCATGGCGGAAGCCGCCACAGCCTCCAGCAAGGAAGCGAAGTGATGAGACCAGTCGGAGATCAGGCTGCGATTTACATCGCGCAGGAAATCGGAAGGCACCTTGGAAAAATCACCATCGACCACTTGAGGCATGTGTTTTGAAATGAGATCACCCGAATCAATGGGCAGCGCCAACACACGGGCTCCGGCGGGCAATCGATCTGCGCCACGCAGCGTCACTTCGGATACGGAGCGAAAATCCACCGCCGTACGAATGCCGATGCTTTTGAGCAACTCGACATCCTCCGGACCCAATTTTGAGAGATCCCCCGAACGATAGATGCGTCCCCACTTCACCCGCCGGCCGCAGGCTGCTCGATAGCCACCCAAGTCTCGAAAATTGGGTTGCCCGGTCAAGGTAATATGCCGTTGGTTGGGTGATTCACTTGTCACTTAACACTCCCGCCACTAACAAAAAGCTTCCCTTGAGAACCTCTGCGCCTTACCCGCTGCTCAGCGGCAAATTGTCGCAAGCTCACGGTGATGGCAGCCAACCGTACTGATAAAGCGGCGAAAAACATAGTCTTCTACAAAAGCCAACCTTTCCCTCACACAGTTAACTCTTGAGATCTCTAAATTCATTTCGCATCGCAACCACCTTCTGATAGCCTGAAATGAATATCCGCAACACAAAAGCTGCAATCGAAAGGCACCCATGCCACCGCCGCCTGTCGGAAGCCCTCAAACAACGCCTGGGCAGAGGATCCCATCCACCCTGCTCCGCCCCACCTATCAACTATCGTTGATACTTTTGTCACTCCTCTTATTCGTTCCTACACAGACCGCTACGGCCAGCAATACCCCCTCAAACATGAATAATCATTCGCTGTTCAACTTGAGCCTCCAAGAACTGATGCAGCTCCCCGTCACGGTGCGCAAACGCAGTGAGTCACTCCAAGACTACCCGGGGTCCGTTACTTCGATCTCAGAAAACGAGATTTTCAACCTGAATGCGGATCGCTTCTCGGATCTATCACGGCATATTCCAAACAATGCCGTTGGCGGGATTCGCGGGATCTCCACCAGTAGTTTAAATATTGCAATCGAGCAACCCAATAGCTTCTTCCTGGATGGCGTGCATCTAAACCCCTCGGCCTCGAACATCGATCTCGTGGATCTCGAACGTGTGGAAATTGTAAGGGGACCCCAAGGAACCTATTTGGGAGACAATACCATGTCGGGTGCGATCCAGTACATCAGCCAAAAACCTGAAGCCGAGAATTCTTATTCCCTGCGTGGCCAACTGGGAGATAGCGATCTTGAATCTGTAAAGGGTGTGATTAATCAGGTCTTGGCAGACAAGGTCTTCGCGCGCCTGTCGTTCAGTCAAAAGAAAGTTGACGGCTACTATAAGAACCTCTTCAACGGTTCCGACGCCAATAATACAGACGATTTATACGGCCGCTTTCAATTGCGTTTCGAACCCCGAGAGGACCTGAACATCAATCTGAGTCTCGATGGCCAGAAGACCGAGACGGACAGAATATTGGCCATGCTTCGAACTCCGCCCAACGCAGAGGCCGCCGCAGCCTTGGCTTTTTGGACACTGGGCACCGGGCTCAACCCAGCCGATATTCCCACCTCCTCCTATCGCATTAACCAGGACCAGGTAGGTCATCAGGAAATGAAGACATGGGGCGCGAATGTGACCCTGGATTACCAAATCGACCCAAGGCATTCCTTGACTTCCATCTCATCGCACCGCAAGGGTGACAACGATCTCGATTCCGATGATGAGGACATGTTGCCGCTCCCGCTGGCAAATACACCCACCTGGAACAACGAGCGATCGTGGGCCCAAGAAGTCCGCGTCAATGCCGAGTACGACAAAACCAATTGGGTAGCCGGCTTATACTATCAACGAGAGCACCGTCGCTCACATAATGAAGTTCACGCTGACGACCTGACCTTGGAGCTAATCATTCCCTTAATCACGGGTGGAGCCCTGGCCCAACCCGAAGGCATCGACGTGGATTATCGAACAGACTTCGAGCGTGAATCCTATGCCGTGTTTGGCAATCTCGATATCGAACTCGCGGATGCCTTCACCGGAACCCTCGGCTTGCGCTACACCTATGAAACGAGCAGCGTCGAGTATGACCAGGAGGGCGGATGTTGGACGGAGCCAGGCGACTTGATCGGAACTTGCTTTTACCCTCAAATCGATACCGAAGATTCAAATCGTGACGATCATCTCTCCCCTTTTATCGCCTTGCGTTACCAACCCACGGAAAACCTCACCGCCTACATCAGTTTCAGCCAGGGTTATCGCAGCGGAGGCTATAACGCGAACCTGATTCAGCTGGGGGATGACGCGGCCGTCACCGTGATCGAAGGGCTTTCCTATCTTCCAAACACGGTAACCGGGTTGCCCCTAGCCTTTGAACCCGAAGAGACCAAGAATTACGAAACAGGCGTGAAGATGTTCTTTCCAAGCCTGGACGTCTCTATGGACGCAAGCCTGTTTTACACCACCTACGATGATCTTGTTGTAAGCGAGGTCGTTGGTAGTGCCTTCGATGCCAACTCTGGAAAAGCGCAAATCAGAGGCGTCGAGTGGAGCGCGGACTGGCGACCCATCGAAAGCTTGAACCTGAAGAGTCGAGTCGGCTACCTCGACGCCAAGTACACCCGCTTCAAAACGGTCGCGGGAGAAGATTTCAGCGGAAATCGCCTGACCCAAAGCCCGGAGTGGAATGTAAGTTTTCAGATGGATTACCGATGTGAATTGGGCCGAGGGCTCATCGGCGTCGCCCATGGCAACTACAGTTACGTCGATGATTATTTTACAAGCGCAAACAACGACTCGGCGTTGCACAAATCCCCCGAGACCTGGCGTATCGACGGCAAGCTCGGCGTGGAATCAAAGGATGAGAAGTGGGGCGTCTACCTCTGGGGCAAGAATATTACCGATGAATCCAAAGAAGAAAATGTGGGTGTGCAATCAATCTTTGGCCTGGCACGAACTCAGCTAACCGTCCCCCGGAGCTATGGGATCGAACTCCTAGGGCGCTTTTAATTTTCCAAGCGAGACATTCCCTTTTCTACACTTTCTTGTGCTTCCTTCCGTTTCGTTTTGTTTAAAACCCTCTAAACTCCCGCTCCTATGAAAACTGACTTGCGCGACAAATTTGAAAAATCCTGTAAACGCTGGGGCTACTGGGCCTTTGACAACCACTGGAAAATCATTGTAGGCACCCTTGTTTGCACGCTACTTCTGGGACTCGGGGCCACTCAACTACACGTCAATGTCTCCGCCGAGAGTTTTCTCGCCGAGGACGATCCTGAGCGCAAGGTGTACGACGCCTACCGGCGCGAGTTCAAAAGTGATGAAGGGCTCTTACTGCTGCTTCATTCCGAAGACATTTTCTCACTTCCTTTTCTCGAAAAAATGCGTGCTCTGCACAACGAACTCGAAGAAAACACCCCCCACGCCGAGGATATCACGAGCCTGATCAATGCCCGCGTCACCTACAGCCGCGGCGACAAGCTGATTGTCGAAGACCTGCTCGAAGACTGGCCTGAAACCGAAGACGATCTCGATAAAATTCGAGATCGAGCCATGAGCAACCCGATTTATCGCAACACCTACCTCTCTGAGGACGGCACCTACACGGCCATTCGAATCATGGTCGCCCCCGGCCGTTCACTCACAGGTGATGACGAGGCTCTGCTGGCTGAGTTCGACGCCGAAATCGCGGAGGACGAGCCCGGCCCGGAAGCGACTCCCTTTCGCATTCTCAATAATGAAGAAACCATCGAGCTCGTTCATTTCCTCGATGAAGCCGTTCAGCGTTATGAAGGCGACGACTTCCCCATTTGGGTCTCTGGAGGTCCGCCCACCGGTCATTCGATCTTCTCGAACTCCCGACATGATTTCATCTATTTCTCAGGCTACGCCATCGCCGTCATCGCGTTCTTCTTATTCCTCATTTTTAAGCGTGCCTCGGGGATTCTCATCCCCTTGACTACCGTCGTCCTTCCGCTGATATGCACAGTCGGTGCCATGGGCTACTTCGGGGTCTCCATCACTCCTGTAACACAGATTTTACCGCCCTTCCTTTTGGTGGTGGGTGTCGGCGACGCCGTTCACATCATGTCCGTTTTTTACCAGCGATACGATCAGGGCGAGAGTAAACGTGATGCGCTGGCTTACGCCTTGGGCCATTCGGGATTGGCCGTACTGATGACCAGCTTCACCACAGCAGGCAGTTTACTTTCGTTTCTGTCTGCAGATCTCATCCCCATCAAGGAATTTGGCATCGCTTCCCCGCTGGGTGTCCTTTTTGCCCTGGCCTTCAGCCTCATCCTTCTTCCGGCACTCATTGCTGTTTTTCCCACCAAGAGAAAAATCCCCAGAGAGGAAGACCCGGAACACGATGGTCTCAATCAAGTGCTGGTCGCCATGGGGGACTACTCCACCAAGCGTCCCTACGTAGTGATCGGAATCTGGGGAATCTTGCTGCTCTTTGCCTTTACCAACATCGCCGATCTGAGACTGTCCCATGATCCCATCCGTTGGCTTGGAAAAGACGACCCTGTACGTATCGCCACCGAACTCAGTGATGAAGTTTTTCATGCTTCGTTAAACATGGAAGTCATCATCGATAGCGGTAAAGAAAACGGCCTGTACAACCCCTCGGTGATCAAAAAAATTGAAACCATGGGCCTGTACGCCGAAGAACTGAGCGTGAGCAATGTCACCGCGGGGAAAGCGATCTCCATCGCCGATATCATCAAAGAAACCCACCAAGCCCTGAACGAAAACAAGCCGGGGTTTTACAAGGTCCCAGATCGACGAGAGGTCATTGCCCAGGAACTTCTGCTCTTTGAAAATTCCGGCTCCGACGACCTTGAAGATTTCACTGAATCCAGCTTCCAGAAGGCGCGACTCACGCTGCTCGTCCCCTTCGAAGACAGCTATAACTACGAGAAATACAAAACAGCCATTGAGGAGAAGTTTCACGAACTCATTGATGGAGAGTTCGATTTTTACATCACCGGGAACCTGCCCCTTGCGGTACGAACCTTTCAGGCCATGTTCACCAGCATCGTGAAGTCCTACAGCATTGCCTTCTTGTTGATTGTGCCCATGATGATTTTTCTCATCGGTGATTTAAGGATGGGCCTGCTCTCCATGGTGCCGAACTTGGCACCCATCCTTCTCTCCCTGGGGATGATGCAACTGTTCCACCTGCCACTGGACATGCTGATGATTCTCGTCGGGAGCCTGGCCATCGGCATCGCCGTGGATAACACCATTCATTTCATGCACAATTTCCGCAGGTATTACAGGCAAAGCCAGAACGTCGAACTGGCCGTTCACAACACACTGATCACGGCCGGGCGCGCCCTGTTCATTACTTCCATCGTGCTGGCTTCAGGTTTCTTTCTTTACATGGGTGCGTCTATGGAGAGCATCAAGAACTTTGGATTCATCACGGGCGTGACGGTAATCCTCGCCTTCCTGGCCGACGTTACACTTTCTCCTGCGCTGGTTTGCATTGCCATGCGAGGGCGTCGCTAGAAAATTCAACCCCTAAACATACTCCGGGTCGAACATCGCCTCACGCACGGCTGCGGCCAGGTCCTCAGGGCAAGGTGCAATTTGTCTCACGCTGTTAGAAAACAACGTTAACGATGATTCCGATTTTTACTTCCCGCGCTTCTGTGCCACGCTATCGATCTTGTCTTGCATGGACTGATCGCGATCGGTTCGCGTACCGAGCTTGATGGTGCAGGTGACACGGGGGGCGCCCATGCCATGGATGTCTTCCAGAGCCGCTTTCAGCGCCGCAAAGACCTCATCGTATTCCCCCGACACATTGGTGCCATAGGCGTGGGTCTGTGCTTCGAGTCCCGCAGCGGCGAAAGCATCCACGGCCTTGGCCACGTAGGGAGAGAGAGAAACACCGACACCAATGGGAACTATGCAGAAATCTGCAATCACTTTCATGACACTCCTCCAGATGGGAACAGGCAGCCTACCGCGATTGAAGTGCGGAAAGCAGATCCCGGGACAACGATGAAGACACTGTAAAAAAAGAGATTAGCGGTGGGGAGGATACGTCGACAGCTTGCGCTGCAGGGTTCGCCGGTGAATCCCCAACACACGTGCAGCTTTTGAAACGTTCCCATCACAATCCGTCAAAACACGTTGGATGTGCTCCCACTCGACGCGGTCGAGGCTGGGAACAGAACCCTGCTCTTCTTGATCCCCTTCATTGGGATTCTCTTCGAGGCCCATGGCCACAAGAATCTGATCTGCATCGGCGGGCTTGGTGAGGTAATCCTTCGCGCCAACATTCACGGCTTCCAAGGCCGTGGCGATACTGCCGTAGCCAGTGAGCACCACGGCCACGAGATCCGGGAAGCGTTTGCATAATTCTTCGATGACTTCGATGCCCGAACGACCCGGCATGCGAAGGTCCACCACTGCGAAGTCCGGCGTGAATCGAGTGACTATCACCAGCGCGTGGTCATAACTATCCGCTACCTCGACTTCGTAACCACGCTTTTCGAAAGCCTTGGACAATCGAGTACGGTAAAGCTCGTCATCATCTACTACGAGGATGCGGGTCGGTGCTTCCTCATCACTAGATAATTTCTGCATGTATCTGCTCCTCTACGGCTTCCAGCCGAGGAATTTCCAGGATTGCTGTCGTCCCAACGTCGGGCTCAGATTTAAGCTCGAGGCTTCCCCCCATTCGCTCTGCGAATAGGCGGACAGTATAGAGCCCTAATCCCGTTCCTTCACCCGGTGGTTTCGTTGTAAAAAATGGGTCCCCTACACGAGCCAGCACCTCGGGGGGCATTCCCTTCCCCCAATCACTCACCGTAAACCGGATAAATCCATCACTGGCTTCAATCTTTAGCGTAACCCGTCCCATGCTGCTCGAAGCATAAAAAGCGTTCTTAATCAACGGGATCAGAGCTTGCACGAGATCCTGGCGACAGGCCACTATTTCAGTCAAACCCGGTGGATACTGCAATTCCAAGCTCGCCTTGAGCTTTCCGAGTCGTTCGCGCAGCGTTTCACCCAAGCTCACGAGGCTGACCTGCTCCTTGTGCATGCCCTTCATATGTTCTCGTGACACGCTCATCCTGTCCAGGATGTCCCGACAACGATCCACCTGGGAACGAATCAACTGCACATCTTCCAATAACTCAGTGGGATCTTCACCATTTCGCAAGGAGAATTCGATCTCCTTGGATGCGATGGCAATGGTGCCCAGGGGTGTTCCCAACTCGTGCGCGGCTCCGGCGGCCAAGGTCGTCAAAGAGGCGAGTCGCTCGTTGCGCAAGGCCGCCGTCTTGACCTGAAAGAGTTGCTCGTCTCTCGCCTTCAAGCCCCGGACCATACTGATAATGAAAAAAGCAACGACCACGCTGACCAAGCCCACAGCAAACCAGGAACCCAGCCACACGAGTTGGAGGCCCCCGACCTGATCCGGTACTTGCAGCGCCTCGTGCCAGGGAAACAGAAAGCCGAAACAAACGGCCGACAACAACACCATGCACCACACCCAACGCGCGTCCAAGCTCACCGCGGCCACGGCTACGTGCACCACGTATAGCAGACAAAAGGGATTTGCCGGCCCACCGCTGAGGTTGAGCAGGATGGTGATCAGGAAGGTATCCATCAGGAGAAGGAAGGGGAAAACGCCCTTGGATTGCTCTCGTACCCAGCGATCATTCAACGCAAAAACCAGGTTGGTTGCCGCGGTAAAAGCAATCACACTCACCAGCGCTACATAGGGCAATTGGATGTTGAATACGGCGTAGGCCAGCCAGGTGGTTAAGGCTTGGCCTGCAACGGCGACCCAACGAAATTGGATGAAGGAATGAAGCGCCATGGCGCGAACGGGAGCTCTGGCACTTACCCCGTCGTCGAGCTGGTCAAAGGAAACCGTGAGCGGAGAGGACTCTTCACCGAGTGCGATGCCAATTCTCCTTCACGTCCACGACAAGCTCAAACCCTGATAATAAAAGTCAAAAAGACAGGGTCGTTCTAGCGCAACTCGCTGGAGATGGAAATGTCTGGAGGTGGAAATGTCTTGAGTTTGCGAAGCCTTGGAGGCTCGCACTTCATTTCAAAGAAGACTGCTGACCTCTTTCACAATGAGAAGCAGATCGAAGATTTGCCCCCGAATCAAGCCTCGGCGGCCATGGCTAAGTCTACGCTCACTTCCTCGGCGACAGGCTCTTCTTCCTTGTGGCCGATCACGCGGCGCGGGCGGCGCTTGGGACCTGATTGGGGTGCCATGGCAGACTTGGCTTTCTCAGATGCCTCTGCTTTGGCCACTTCGAGGCGTTTTGTGCCCTCTTCCAGGTGCTCCTCGATGGACTCGGTCCAGTGGTGCTTCTTCTTGCGTTTGAACAAGGCGCTGATCACCATTTTCAGGGTTCGGGGATTGAGAATGAGCCGGGTCATTCCAGCGATATCGTCCTCAGAAACTCGGATGGTGAAATCCCAATTCACTGGGTCTCGGATCACGCCAACCACGACGCACTCGTCGCCTTCGCGCACGATTTCGTACTCACGAAAATCCATTACCAGTTCTTTTCGTCCGAGTCCTTTAGAACGTAATCGCATATAATTCTCCTTTGAAAACAGTGCCTTACACAGCCTTGAGTCACTATCCTTGCCTGGTACTTTCCCTTTTAACTAGCCTGAATCAGCGAATATCCATGTGAGGAGCACCAGTGATCGATTCCTTTCCCTTGAATCGACCTCAATATCTTTTTAGCTCGTTGAAGTAGCGCTGTCTATGGGTCTGAGCTAAAAAAACTAACGTTCGTTTATATGATTTTACTCCTATCGACAGTTATGTGAAAGGGCTGCACATGAAAGATTATGACGTCATCATTATCGGTGGCGGCCTGAACGGTCTTACGACCGCTTGCTACCTCCAGAAATCGGGACTTTCTGTGGGTGTTTTCGAGGCTCGGGGACAGTGCGGCGCGCACACCGACACCATCGAACTGGGCCGACCCGGATTCCTCCACAACACACACGCGCAATGGCTGGTACCCGCCATGAGCCCTGCCATGGCCGACCTGGAGCTGGAAAGTTTCGGCCTCGACCTGTGCGGCACCGATGTCATATTTTCTATGCCCCATAAAGATGGCACGAACACCGTGCAAGGCATGGACGGCGCCATCACCATGGAAAGCATCGGACGCCATTCCGAAAAGGATGCCGCCACCCTGGCCAAGTACATGGAATTCGCTGCCATGAATGCTGCCGAAGCCATGGAACTTGCCGGGATGCAGAGCTTCGCGCCTCCCACCATGGAATTGGCCGAGCGTGTCGCCAAACTCAACCATGGCCTGGTGCAGCACCTGGGCCTCGACTGCACGGGCGACGACGTCATGCGCATGTCCGGTTACGAAATCATTGAGTTGCTCTTTGAATCCGAAGCCGTTCGCGTAGTACCCGGCACCTTGGGCGAATACACGGGCCAGTGGGGTATCAACCGCCGCGTAGCCCCAACGGTTCTCGGACTTTCAGGCTTCATGCCCATGGCCGTTCATCAGGCCAAGGGCGGTTCTCACGCTCTTACCCACAGCCTGGTGAGATGCTTTGTGCACCACGGGGGTGAGATCTGGACCACCTGCCCCGTCGAAAAGATCCTGGTAGAAAATGGCAAGGCCTGCGGCATTCGCATGTCCGAAGACGCCTTGCTGGCCGGTGAAGAAGTGCGCGCCAAGACCATCGTCTCCAACATCACCTTTCAGCCTACCTGGTGCAACTTGTTGGGCGAGGAAGTGGTGGGAGCCGACTGGATGCGTCGCGCCAAGTACTTCAACTACGACGATCCCCAACTCCTGAGCGCTTTCTTCGCCTTGAAAGAAGCACCCACCTTCACTTCGTCACAGTACGATCCAGCCATTCAGCGTGCTTGGGTTGGCTACATGGGTTGCGATAGTTTGGATCAATTGCGCAACTCGCAGATGCAGGTCATGACGGGCGTGGTCCCCGATGACGCCATGTGTGGTTACTTCATCCCCACCCTGGCTGATCCCACGCAAGCGCCCGAAGGTTGCCACACGCTAAACAGTTGGCTCACGGTGCCACCGAATCCAAGGCGTTGGAGAAACAAGACCTTGAACGGTTGGAATAGCTGGAGCGAAGGCCTGGGCGAGAAACTGGGCGACGATATGGAAGACTTAATCGAATCCATGGCCCCCGGCTTCAAAGACTCCATCATTGAACGCACCATCAACACACCCATGAGCATGGAGAACTCCAATCCCTCGGCCATTCGCGGAAACATGATTGGTGGTTCGGCCATTCCCGAGCAATCGGGCGAGCTTCGCCCCCTGCCCGGTGTCATTCAAGAAGGGTCGGTGTCTCGGACGTACATTCCGAGTCTCTATCTCTCCAATTCCATTCACCCCTTCGGTGCAACACATCTGGCTTCCGGCTACCTGGCTGCCATCGACATTGCCGAAGACCTGGGTTGTCGCGAACAAACCTGGTGGGGCAGCAAACCCTTTGAATGGTTCTTTGGAAACATGGCACGCATCCCTATGAACAAAGGTGTGGATGAAAAGTGGTTGAAGGGAGGCGAAAAATAATGACTGAAGAAAATTACGACGCCATTGTGATTGGTGCGGGCCCCAACGGGCTCATGGCTGCGGCCTATCTACAGAAAGCAGGCAGCAAGGTTCTCATCTGCGAGCGACGACACGAAACCGGTGGCGGCCTCAACACGGATGAGTACTTCGGCTACCGGCTCAACCTGCACGCCATTTATCACTTGATGGCGGAGAAGATGCCAGCCTATGAAGATCTCGGTTTGAAGGACCTTTCGGTTCGCTACATCTACCCCGAGGTCATCGCCGCCTTCCCCTTCCGGGATGGCAGTTCCTTGGTGTTCACGCGCGACCCCGAAGAAACGGCGCAGTCCATCGCGTTTTTCAGCGAAGCCGATGCCGATGCCTTCCGCGCCATGTGGACGGAGTTCCAACCCATGTTGGACGAGTGGCTCATCCCCATGACCTATGAAATGCCGCTTCCCGCGGTAGATCAAATGGTCGAGTTCCAGGTCAATGACTCGGGCAACGACCTGGCCCACATCTCGGAGATGAGTTTCCCTGAGTTGTTGGATCATTACGGGTTTGAAAATGAGCGCGTGCGCATGGCCTTGCTTTCTTTCCCAGCCATGTGGGGAACGCATTTGGATGAGCCCCTGGGCTTCCTCTTTCCCTTGTACTTGTGCCGCATGATGGATGCGGCCTTGGTGAAAGGCGGTTCCCATCGTCTTTCCTCGGGTCTCTTCCGCTCCTTGCTCAAGGACGGCGGACGCGTCATCGACGAGTATGCCGTAACAGACATTCTCACTGAGGGTGGCAAGGCCGTGGGTGTTCGCTTGGAAGACGGGCGCGAGTTCAAGGCTGATGCCGTGATCTCCACCTTGAACCCCGAGCAAACCTTCATCGACTTGTTGCCACGCGAAGATGTGCCCGACGGTCTCATGCAATCCGTGGAAAGTTGGGAGTGGGAAGATCGTTCCCTCTACAACCTCCACCTGGGCATCGACAGCAGCTACACCTACAAGGCCAAGGATGAACGCATCAACCAGGCCTTGATCACCTTCATCGGACCGGAAACCGAGCAGGATCTTTTGGATCACTTAGATCGCGTCGATGCGGGTGAAGACACCGAGGCCGAGTGGCTGCACATCACAGTTCCCAACGTGCATGACAAAACCATGTGTCCCCCAGGCAAGAATCTGATTCGCGCCGAGGCCATCGTGGGTTATGACCCGGAGTGGCGCGATCGCTCCAAAGCCTTTGGGGATTCTGCCATCGCACTGATGAAGGAATTCGCCGATTTCGAAGGCAATGTGATCCTGCGCCGCGAAGTAACTCCAGTGGACATCGAAGAGAAGCTCACCACCATGAAGTTCGGTTCCTTCAAGCACGGGGCCTACAACCCCTTGCAGATGGGTTACCTGCGACCCAACGATGAGTGCTCGTGTAGCGAGACGCCCATTGAGGGACTCTTCTTGGGAGGGGCTTCCATGTATCCGGGCGGCATGATCTTGGGGGCCTGTGGCTTCCTGGCCGCCAGCACGGTAGGGGATTATCTACAAAAGCCCATTACCAGTCTCAAGGTCGAGTAACACCAATAGACCCACAAGTCTATTTGACACAAAAAAAGGTCAGCGCCCTCGCATTCTTTGATGCGAGGGCGTTTTTTCTTGCCCGTCTCGGGCTGCCTTTTGGCTTGGTTGCGATAATCTACTCAAACCCGCGGCGCTCTTGTCATGACTCGGGGCTGATTTCGAAGTGGAGATTAAATGAGCACAATCAAGGTCGACAAAAGTCTGTGGCCACCGATCATGATCTACACTTTTAACGGTCTCCAGACCCAAGAAGACATGGAAGGGCTGATGGCCTCCTGGAAAGAACTCATCGAATTGGGCCAACCTTTTGGCGTGGTTACCAACCTGATTAAATTCGACGCCGATATTACCCATGTCCAACCCGCGGCCAGCTGGGCCCAAGCGCACGGAGATCTTCTGAAGAAGTATGGTTGTGCCAGTGAA
>PIVT01000794.1 GCA_003353845.1 Pseudomonadota bacterium
ATGTAAATAGACTATAAACTAACTAAATAAACGAAAAATTCCATAAAGAAAACGGCGAATAAACAAACTACGTAATAAAATCCGGCCAATAAAAACTTTATTTTATATAATAAAATACCCAAAAAACGGCCAAAATTAGCATGAAAACCAAAAAATTAATATAAATCAAGAAAACAGAGAACAAATTCATAAAAAATCAATAAATTAATCAACAAAGTACTCAAAAAACGGGGGTAAATAACAGTTTTATCGATTTATCGTTAAAATCCTCAGAAAACAGAGAGTAAAGAACGAGATTAAGGGAAAAACTGATGATTATTTAGCACTTAAGTTGTCTTTTCAACAAAGAATCTAATAATTTCTATGTTATTCGCGGCATATCGCCTTAATCCTCGTTTCTACTAATAGACGCTTAGGGTTTCTTGAATAAATGTGGTCGGATAATACGCCTGTGTTTACTAATATGAGTACAATAGTAAACTTCATGGCGTTTAATCCTCCTACTTTTTATACAAAACCCTTATCAACCAAAGA
>PIVT01000795.1 GCA_003353845.1 Pseudomonadota bacterium
CCAGCGGACCGGGCGGCACGGCACTCAAGCCCTGCGGTCGGTGCAAGCGCGTGTCTTATTGCGGGAAAGAGTGCCAACGAGCGCACTGGAAGGCCGGGCACAAGGCGGCCTGTGTGCTGTGATAGGAGCCCAGCATTAGGTTTTTGATTGACAAGACCGACTGTTGGTTGAACTTCGAAGAATGGAAATGGAAATCGGAATCGGAGCCATATTTGCGGTCGGTCGGGGAAAAGCGCCGAGCCATCTTAAGGTAACCGAAGAAGGCCAGCAACGCACCTGGGGAGCGCCAATGGCCGTGTCGGCAAGGTTTGGTCCACGGACGGACCAAAGCAACAAGCCCGAGCAAGAGGGGCCCACACGCGGAGGGGGCTTTATTCCAGGCCCACCGGTGGGTACTTAAGGACTTGTACTTGGGCTTATAGCTCGTAGGGTAAGCGTAAGGCCAGTTGCTGCTAGGGGCGGTATGCGGGTGTACCACGGTATCCCGGGGCCGGGGCTGGGTCTACATTCTACATATTCAGCTAACTATGACT
>PIVT01000797.1 GCA_003353845.1 Pseudomonadota bacterium
ATACATACACCAAACTGGCTTCCTAACAACTCCCCAGTGCCCCCTGCATCCAAGCCCGCACGCACCGTAGTCACTTGTTTGCACCAAACTTGGCTTCTCGGATATGGAGCTGAAAACGAGAAAATCTGACCGACTCGATGGACCGAGCTCCTGCGGCGTGGGGGTTGCCAGCAACTGTCGCTGGTGTCTCGAACGGAGGGATACATACACCAAACTGCCTTCCTAACATCTCCCCAGTGCCCCCTGCATCCAAGCCCGCATGCACCCGTAGTCACTTGTTTGCGCCGAATATTGGCTTCTCGGATATGAGGCCATGGTTTCGCTTTTTGTAGACCGTTCTGATCAGAACGCGCCTAATCAAGCAATGGTGATGGCGAACAGCATTACGGCTGCAAAACGCAAGTACCTCAAAGACGGAAACCACGCAGATGTCTTAGCCAATTTCACAGTCGATAGCCCAATTCCCTTTCCACTCGATGAAGTTCTTGAGCGTCTTAAATACCTCGAGACAGAAAGGGTTGACGGAGCTAAA
>PIVT01000250.1 GCA_003353845.1 Pseudomonadota bacterium
TTTTCGCTCAAGCCGGGCAAGGTATTTCTTGCCGCGTTCGTTGCATCGCAGGAAGAGAACGGCAGCTTCGGAGTAGGCCCACTTTAGATGCGCGTTTCCAATCTTGGACCCTGAAGTGCCCATCCGTTTGCCGTTGGACTCTTTGGCGCATTTGACCAGGCGACTATAGGAAGCGAACTTCTGCACGCTCTCGAAGCGATCGATGGTGTGGATTTCGTAGAGGATGGTCATCGCCAGGATGTCCCCTATCCCCGGGATGGTTTTGAGAAGGCTGAAACTTTCGGGCTCGTGTTTCTTTGCCTTTCGTTTGAGCTCGAGCTCAAGGGCCCTGATCTCATGATCCAGGTATCCCGCCATCGAGAAATCGATCTCGACGCTACGCCGCGCACTGTCATCTTGGAATGCATCGGCGACACCGATCCGGTTGGCCTTATAGGCGAGTCGGGCACTCGGCTTTTTGAGCGCGTGCTGGTAGTGCGACATCTGCGCATGCGCGAGAAAATCGCCGCGCATGCCAACCATGTGAGATCGCCTTCGGAGAAGATCGCGTGTTGACCGCATTTCTCTTGGGTAGACGTAGGCTTTGGGCAGCGTGCCGCCTCGAAGAATACTTGCGATCTTGAAGGCATCGATGCGGTCATTCTTGGCTTTCCCGCCATGGATGGCCTTCATATATAGGGCATGTCCCAATACGAAGGTGATTCCCTCGTCCTCGCACAAATCCGCCAGCCAGTACCAGGAGAAGATGCACTCCGCTGCGACGACAAGATTCTCACGAAAAGGGGCGATGGCCTTCAGGAAAGTCTGTGGGGACACCTTCATATTTCGATGAAGGACCTTTTCGCCATCTCTGTTGAGGATGCAGAGATACATTTTTGTCGAATGAAGGTCGATGCCGCAGTAGAAGTCGTGGTTTTTGTTGTAAAATCTCATGGCCCTCTCCTGATTGGTTTATGTGTTCCAACTTGAATCGTACCCAAAGGCTGGGTAACTCAGGAGGGGGTCTGTATAAGTATCAATTCGCTGCACTGGACCCGAGAACACGCCAGGCCAAATTCATCTTTGGGGTGTGGTAGACTTCTTGAGATCAGGTGGGGCGCGCGGCCCAGCCGGTGAGCCCTAGCGGTTAGGTGCCAAGGACCAAGATCGTGAAAAGGTGCGGGTGGACGAATGCCTCGGAATTAATGCTTGCCTACCACGACACGGAGTGGGGCGTCCCCAAGACCTCTGACCGCGACTTGTTTGAAATGTTGGTTTTGGGGGGCGTGCAAGCAGGGTTGAGTTGGTCCTCGGTTCTCAAGCGTCGCGAGGCATATCAAAGAGCATTCGCAAACTTTGACTCTGGGAAAGTGGCAAGATTCACCCCGGCAAAGGTTGAATCCCTCCTTCAAGATCCAGGCATCATTCGCAACCGGCAAAAGGTGACCTCGGCGGTGGTGAACGCGAAGGCCTTTCTCGCGGTCCAAAAGGAGTTTGGCTCCTTTTCCTCCTATATATGGCGGTTCGTCGGGGGTGAGCCGGTTCAAAATCGTTGGAAGTCACTCTCGGATCTCCCCGCGGAAACAGATCAGTCAGGTGAAATGAGCCGATGCCTCAAGGCCCGGGGCTTTTCTTTTGTCGGGCCTATCATCTGCTATGCGTTCATGCAGTCGGTGGGAATGGTCAATGACCATGTGGTTGGGTGTTTCAGGTGGAAAGAGGTCAAGTCAACCAAACTTGGCACGTAGCTTCGACTTTGAAGTGCGACAAATCGCTGCACTCGGCGAACACGCCAAGCCATCTTTGCGACTCGAGACTGGCTTGACCCTACCTCCCATTCTGCTGCTTCAAGCTTTTCTTTCTTGCTCTTCTTCGGGGTGGTCTGGCTCTTCTTTGAGAACACCTCGAGAGATTCCACGGCGTCCTCGTCCACCCGCACCATAATGCACAAGTTCGCACTCCCGTCGGGGGTCCTCAGCTCTGGGCACCTCGCTCCGATGCTTGGCATGGGTCTCACGTGGGGCATCCCGAAGGTGTCGCCTCGCATTGTAACCGGCTCAGGAGAACTCAAGTTTTATCCCGGGTCTCCGTTGAGTAAGGGTGGCGCATAACACGTCTCAGACCCCCGGTTGTCAATAGCTATAATTCTCCCGTTGCGTAAATTAATTTCGCTATCCACTCAGCGACTCGCTTCAAGCACCCCGTTGCTCTG
>PIVT01000251.1 GCA_003353845.1 Pseudomonadota bacterium
GAGTCTGGTTTAGTTTGAAGCAGCATGAGAACAAGCTCTCCCGCGGGACAGGCGACGCGTAGGTGCGGGACGTTGGGAATTGGATGCACATGGCGAGCCTCAGGATGTCTTCCATCGTCCGTCCGAGCGTGCGGTTGTAGTTTGCGTTCCCGCCCTTCACGACTTTCCCCATCAACACCTGGGCTTGGACTGCATCGGCGCACTTAAACCAGTTCGTGTGGAAGTCGTTCATGGCGCTTCTGAGGGACCCCAGCGTATGCGGCCGGTTCTCCTTCGGCCAAGGGTACTTTTGAGGCCAGATCCGCTTGACTGCGTCCAAAGAAATCTCGACGCCGTTGATGGAACCGATGCATTTTGGCTTATAATACACAGCCGATGTAGCCTTGACGTCAACTCGAACCTGAAGAAAAAGGCGTTTCGAAGACCCATCCTCTATCGTCGCCTCAGGCCAGAGTGTAGGCCTGTGCGCAAGCATATCGCTCATGCTTGCTGCCGGTCTCTCCCCAAGAACGAGGTATGGATATCGATCAATAACATGCCCTGATTTTGCTACCCGGCTCGTCTTGGTAATGACTCCCCCATCCGGAACAACCCAGTAACCAACGAGCTTGTCAGTTTTTGGATCCCGAATCAGCTCGATCGACGAGGTGGTGTTTAGGACGTAAGACTCAGAGACGCGCCCGAGGCCGAAAATCCCCATGTCGAAAGTCACAAGGTTCGCAAGACCTGTGGCGTATTCGTAGTCGACACTGACGCGTTTGTTCCGTTCTTTGAAAAAAATACCAAGTGGCACACCATACTTCACATGGGACGTGTCGGTGCTTCGCGTGTACGCCTCAGCGACATACCATTCCCAAAAGCTGCGCAAAATGATAACCTGCTCGTAGTGGAGATCAGCATTTTGTGAGCTGCCTGATAGATGTTTGACTTTAAGGACTCCCCGTTGGATAAGTTCGGCATTGAGCGCCATCATCTTTTGCAAAATGTGTCTGTAAAGTGGGTGCGTCTTCCAAGACGTCTCACCGCTCGCTGACATTTCCTCCTGAAGCCAGGGCGGCGGCGCTTGCCCACGCATAAGAATCCCCTCATAAATACGTTTCGCTGCCTGCCTCAAAGCCTTCTGAAGATCATTCAAATAAGCAATTTTCGTAGCCAAAAAGAGCTCCTTGTTTTTGTCGCATTTCATCTCCATCGCGAACGCGTCAAACAAAGGGGCGCGAACGGCAGGGCCGAGCTGAGCCGTGAATTCAATTGCGTATGCCTGAAAACCCTGCTCATACGTAAAAAATACGGCTTGGTGTTCGGAGACCACATCCATTTGCCTCAGATAATCCAAGGTGCACGAGCGAACAGCGTTGGAAATTCGGGACTGTGCAACCGGTCGGCCTGCTCTGAGTGAACCAACAGCATCCATGCATTTGCCGTGTAGCCATCGGCCATAGTTCCGAACGCCAGTTTTATGTGCATCTCTCTTTGCTTTCTGCGCACCTGCAGCTTCGACACACTTGGAGCGCAACGCGTCGCTTTCAGACGGTGGGAGCGGTGTCGGAGGTGGCGCTTGCGCCGACACCGCTCTCGGCTGCCATTGAACCGGCGTCGATGCCGATGGCAATCGCTGAGACATGCCAAGTGCAGGGTTTGGTGGGAGCGGTGTCGGAAGCGGCCCTGGAACAGGTGCCAATGGAGGTGGCGCCGATACAGAAGGTGCTAAGTCCGGCAAAGATCCAGCCGTTACCGAAGACTGAGATTGATCACGTCGCCGAGATGAAGAGACGCTTCTATAACGGTGATCGTCAACCTCTGTATAGGGATACTGCGTCAACTGGCTTCTTGGCAAGGAGAAATCGTCCCCGTCATCAAAAGTTCCATGATAAATCAAACCATTTTCACATGAGTTGACAACACCCGCATAAGAGTAACCGTTATGAAAATCTCCGCGAATCCTCGAACCTTCATTAAATTTAATGGTTGAAGCTTCGTCGAGCGGGCGGGCTTGATGGTTCTCCACGAGCGACGCATAGTTGTCAGGTCTTCCATTGAAGGTCCCCACGGGCTCCCCCGAAACCTAAAATGCACCGAATGAGTGGAATTAGCGGAGTTAGTATTAATGAAATGGGATCTTTTGAAATGAGTCATGTTTAGAGATCCTACTTCGGGTTCGAATCGGGGGGGGGGGGGCCGGGCCGCCCG
>PIVT01000798.1 GCA_003353845.1 Pseudomonadota bacterium
GGTGTGACGGGCGGTGTGTACAAGGCCCGGGAACGTATTCACCGTGGCATTCTGATCCACGATTACTAGCGATTCCGACTTCATGGAGTCGAGTTGCAGACTCCAATCCGGACTACGACGCACTTTATGAGGTCCGCTTGCTCTCGCGAGGTCGCTTCTCTTTGTATGCGCCATTGTAGCACGTGTGTAGCCCTGGTCGTAAGGGCCATGATGACTTGACGTCATCCCCACCTTCCTCCAGTTTATCACTGGCAGTCTCCTTTGAGTTCCCGGCCGGACCGCTGGCAACAAAGGATAAGGGTTGCGCTCGTTGCGGGACTTAACCCAACATTTCACAACACGAGCTGACGACAGCCATGCAGCACCTGTCTCACGGTTCCCGAAGGCACATTCTCATCTCTGAAAACTTCCGTGGATGTCAAGACCAGGTAAGGTTCTTCGCGTTGCATCGAATTAAACCACATGCTCCACCGCTTGTGCGGGCCCCCGTCAATTCATTTGAGTTTTAACCTTGCGGCCGTACTCCCCAGGC
>PIVT01000106.1 GCA_003353845.1 Pseudomonadota bacterium
GAGGGTGGCAAGTCGGAGTTGATGGACCTGCTCATTGCTTACAAGTGGACGGAAATGTTTGGCGGCTTCGACCGTGATCCGGCCACCATCGAGTGGGAAGAGGGCCCCATGGATATGGCTTAGGGCCAGTCCAGAGGGCACCCCGAAAAGGGTTCCCGAGTGATGGTTCGGTGCGAGTCAAACAGGCTGAGCCATTTAAGAATTGATGAAGTTCAGGTGCGAGGTGTTTAATCGTGGAAACTAAATCCGGAATCAGTCGGCGTGTTTTTCTAGCCGGTACTGCCAGTACAGTAGGCGCTATAGGCTTGGGGCTCGGAAACCTGAGTTGCAAGGATACCCACCCGCGTGTGGAGTTTCCTCCCTTGGAGAAGGAAACCCCCATCGCTTACGGGGATTGGCGCAACGTGTATCGCGACAAGTGGCGCTGGGACAAGGTGGTGAAGTCGAGTCACTTTGTGAACTGCTGGTACCAGGCGCACTGTGCCTGGAACGTGTATGTGAAAGACGGCGTCGTCTGGCGCGAAGAGCAAGTGGCGCAGTATCCACAGACCAACCCCGATGTGCCCGATCCCAATCCCCGAGGCTGCCAAAAAGGCGGTTGCTTCAGTGACCGCATGTACGAAGCGGGGCGTGTGAAATACCCCCTCAAGCGCGTGGGTCCACGTGGCTCAGGCAAGTGGAAACGCATTAGTTGGGAAGACGCCAACCGCGAAATCGCCGACAAGATGCTCGACATCACGGTAAACGAAGGCACGGACCGCATTGTTTGGGATCTCGGCCCCTTGTACACCGAAGGGTCCATGACGGCCGGCCACCAGCGCCATGTGGTGTTGTTGGACCACACGGTGCTCGACATGAACACCGAGATCGGTGACGGACATCGCGGCACCGGTGAAACTTTTGGAAAGATCTCTTTTGAACGTTCGGCCGATGATTACTTCTACTCGGACCTGATTTGGATTTGGGGTTCCAACCCCATCTACACCCAGATTCCCAACGCACATTACTTGACGGAAGCGCGTTACAAGGGCGCCAAGCTGGTCTGTATTTCACCAGACTTCAGTGCTTCGGCTGTCCACTCCGACATGCATGTTCCCGTGAACCCCGGCGGCGACGCCGCACTGGGTTTGGGAATTGCACAGGTACTGATTGCGGAAGATAGCATCGACCGCCCGTTCCTGACTGAGCAGACGGACATGCCCATTCTCGTGCGCGACGATACGCGGCTGCTGTTGCGAGCCTCCGACATGCAGGAGGGTGGCAGCACCGAGGAACTCTATTTCTGGGATGAAAAGAAGAAGGCTCCCGTCATTGTTCCGCGCAAGACCCTGAAACTTGGAGGCATCAGTCCCGCTTTGGAAGGTCACTTTGAAGTGACTCTGGCCAATGGCGAGAAGGTGGGTGTGAGTACCGTCTTTACCCGCTTCAAGAAGACGTTGGAGGCTTACACGCCCGAGAAGGCTTCGGCTCTAAGTGGTACGCCGGCCAACCTGATTGTCGAACTGGCTCACCAGATGGCTAACGCCAAGGCCGCGGCCATGGTGACGTCCAGCAATATGGACAAGTACTACCACGGCAACCTCATCGAGCGTTCCCAGGCCCTGGTTTATGCCTTGGTCGGACAGTACGGCAAGAAGGGAAGCGGTTACGTCGGCTTCCCTTGGTTGGATCACGATGGCCTCGAAGGCTTCATCACTGAAATGTTCGACATGAAGGACATGATGTCGCCGGCGGCGCTGAAGTACATCAAGAAGACCGTCAAAGACAAAATCAAGTGGAAGGCCGATGGCTACACGGATGAGATGATTGTCTACGAGCAGGGTCGCGACGTGATCAAGTCCGGGCGCATGACCTCGGGTGCCATGTTCTGGTACATCCACGGTGGACTGCTGGAGTCCAGCAAAAAGCTGCAAGACTGGGACCCCTATGCCAAGCGCAGCGCCGAAGAATACGTGCAGGAGTCCATGGACAAGGGCTGGCAGGACGTGTGGCCCAGGCCTGGTAACGACCCCAAGATGATGTTTGTCTTGGGGAGCAATCCCTTGCGTCGTATTCGCAATAATGATCTCTTGCTCAAACATCTCTGGCCCAAGCTGGATATGGTCGTGGTCTTGGATTACCGCATGACCTCGACCACCATGCATGCAGACATCGTCTTGCCTGCAGCGGCCTGGTATGAGCGAGACGAGCATAAATGGGTGAGTCCACTCATGCCCTACATCCACTCGGGTGAAAAGGCGGTGGATTTCTATGAGGCGCGAAGTGATTGGAACATCATCTCGCAACTCACCGAGACCTTGGATAATCGTGCGGCCGAGCGTGGCATTACGGAATACAAGGACCGTTGGGGGGAGACGCGAACCTTCGAGGGCGTGTACAAGAAGTTCTCCAACGACGGCAAGTACGGCCACGAGGATGATTCCAAAGTGTGTAAGGCCTTGTTGGATCAGGCCTCCAATATTGATATCGAGTGGGAAGACCTGAAGAAGAAGGGGTTTCATCGGTTCACTGACATCGGTCACGGCATGGCCTCGATCGGCAATATGACTGAAATGAAACCTGACGAGACCATCACGCCGCTGACGAAACATGTCTACGGCAAGGTCCCGTACCCGACGCTCTCACGTCGGATTCAGTTCTACATTGATCACGAGCTTTATCTGGAGATGGGCGAGGAGCTTCCTGTGCACAAGGATCCACCGACCGCCGGTGGGGACTACCCCCTCTTTCTTTCGAGTGGGCACACGCGTTGGAGTATTCACTCGGTTTGGCGCGACCAAAAACTCTTGTTGCGCTTGCAGCGCGGCGAGCCTTGTATCTTCATGGGTCTCGAGAATGCTAAAGAACGTGGAATTGTGGATGGTTCGAGAGTTCGGATTTACAACGACCTCAACGACTGTCAGGCCGTTGTCAAGCTGACGCACGGTGTGCGCTCCGGGCAGATCATCATTTATCACGCCTGGGAAACCTACCAATTCAAGAACGGGAAGGGCATACAGGCCATGACGCCTTCGCCCATCAATCCAGTGGAGCTGTCAGGTGGACAATTCCATCTGCGACCCTCCCTCATTCAAATGCAACCCGGACATACAGATCGCGATACGCGAGTTGAGGTCGAATTAATATGATCGAATCCCCTAAAATCGGTTTTACACGGCGCAAGTTTTTGATTGGTGCCGGTGCGGGTGCTGTCGTGGTGGGTGCGGGGTTGTATCACCTGCGTCGCCGGGGGCAGCCCACGGTCGAGTATCCATCGCCAGTGTTCACCTCCGAGAATAAAATCACCTACGGTGACTTCACCGACGTCTATCGCCAGAAATGGACTTGGGACAAGGTCTACAAGTGTACGCACACACGCGCCAACTGCATCGCGGCCTGTGCTTGGGATGTGTATGTGCGTGAAGGTATTGCCTGGCGTGAAGAGCAGGCGGCCATTTACCAAGCGCCGCGCCCGGACGTTCCCGACTTGAATCCTCGCGGTTGTCAGAAAGGTGCTTGTTACACCGATTTGATGTACTCCGAATCTCGGGTAGTGCAGCCACTAAAGCGCGTAGGTGAGCGCGGTGCCGGCCAGTGGAAGCGCATGGAGTGGGACGACATCATGAACGAGATCGCCGATCACATTATCGATGCCGGTCTGGAACAAGGTGCGGAGTCGGTCATCTTTGACCACGGAACCACCAATGCGGGTTATGGTCCTGAAACTGCCGGTGAAATGCGCTTTGCCGAAGCCGTGGGTGCTTCTCTCATCGACTCCTGGTCCGGCGTGGGCGATATGCCCATGGGCTGTGTGCAGACCTGGGGCATGTACAACTGTGAGGGAACGGCCGACGACTGGTTCATGTCGGACTATATCGTGATCTGGGTGGGCAACCCCGTGTACACGCGTATTCCCGAAGTGCACTTCATGCACGAAGCGCGCTACCGGGGCGCAAAGCTCGTGGTCATTGCCCCCGACCTCTCTCCGTCCACAGTCCACGCCGATATGTGGATCAATGTGAAACCCGAAAGTGATGCCGCTTTGGGCATGGCCACAGCCCGTATCATGATTGAAGAGGGCTTGTACAACGCTGATTACGTGCGCGAGCAAACGGATCTGCCCTTCCTGGTTCGCAAAGACAATGGTCGCTTCTTGCGCGAGTCCGACATGGAGAAGGACGGGGCAGACAATGGCTTGTACTTCTGGGATGAAGCCAAAGATAGGCTCACCCTGGCTCCAGGATGCGAAGGCGATGGCGAGGGAGGACGCAGCCTCAAGCTCGGCGGATTGGAACCCGCCCTCTCGGGTGCACGCAAAGTCAAGCTCGCTTCGGGTGAAGACGTCGAAGTGTGGACCGTCATGGACAAGCTTCGCGTGTCCTTGGATGCGAATCACACCTTGGACAAGACTGCGGAAGTCACAGGCTTGAATCCCAGCATCATTGAGCGCTTCGCGCGGGACATGGCCAAGGCCGATACTGCCATGATCTTTGCTTCCTGGGGTGCTTGTAAACACTTCCACAGCGATCTCTTCCAACGCAGCATGGCGTTGTTGATGGCCCTCACGGGCAATCAAGGTAAGCAAGGCGGTGGTTTGCGCGTTGCGGCTTGGTGGGGCTTGGAAGGTCTGGACGCCATGACCACGGTAGGTCTTTCTCCCATGGAGATGGCCAAGGTTATCCCTCAGGCCGTTCGCGGGCTCACGCCGCGCAATTTCGAAGACCTCTTCACTCTCTTCAGTGAAAAACAACCCAATACGCCGCTCATGCCCTGGTTGTATGTGCACGGTGGCTACAAAGAAATGTGGGATGCCGAGCATTTGCAAGATGATTCGCTGCCGCACGGCCTGGCGCATTACATGCAGGAGTCCATTGACAAAGGTTGGACGAAGATTCATCCGGCGCCGGACAAAGAGCCTCGAGTCTTTATCTTTACGGGATGTAACCCCTTGCGCCGTTGGCCCGCTCCACAGATGGCCCTCAAAGGCTTGTGGCCTAAGCTCAACTGCATTGTCTCGGCGAATTTCAAGATGAGTACGTCGAGTCTGTACGCCGATTACTTCTTGCCGGTAGCGGGTTATTACGAAAAGCACGGCATCAAGTACGGGGATACCTATCTCCAGTACATCATCACTTCGGATCAAGCGGTCAAGCCGCTGGGAAATTCACTCACCGACTGGGAAGTGTTTGGTCGCTTAACTAAGGCCGTGACCGATCGTGCCATTGCTCGCGGTGTGAAACCCGTGGAAGGTTTCCAGGGCGAAACTCTGGATTACACCCTGGCTTATGAGAAGCACACCAACGAGGGCGAGTATGATCCTTATGACCCAAAGGATCCCGTGAAGCTCTTGGATAAGATCTTCCGCGGCAGTCCTTGCGTGGGAAGCATCAGCGGAGAGAAGGCCTTGGAGATGGGTGCGGTGCCCATCGTCGCACGTGGGCAAGCCTCCCCGATTTACGCGAACTACAGTGATTACAGCACGGAAGACACGCATTGGCCGCACGACGACTTTGTGACCAAGAAGGTGGCCTGGCCTACGCTCACGGGTCGGCAGCAGTTCTACATCGATCACGAATGGTACATGGACGCGGGTGAGGAATTGCCCATCCACAAGGATCCGCCGGGTGCGAAGAGCAAATTCCCGCTGCGCATGAACGGCGGTCACAATCGTTGGAGCATCCACGCCATTTGGCGCGATCACAAGATGTTGCTGCGCTTGCAGCGCGGTGAACCTGTGGTGTTTATGAACCCCTCCGATTTGGATGAGCGCGGCATCAAGGATGGCGATAAGGTTCGTGTGTTCAATCACATGGGTGAGTTCGAAGCCCAGGTCAAGGTCATGAATGGCGCGCAACCGGGCGAAGTGATTAGCTATCACGCCTGGGAGCCCTATCAGTTCCCGGGTTGGAAGGGGCCGCAAGAGCCTGTGGAAGCGCCTTGGAAGGCTATCCACCTGGCAGGTGGTTACGGACAGCTGCATTACCGAATGTTCTACAGTGCGCCGGGTCATGGACCTCGCGGTGCACCCTTAGAAGTGGAATTAGTCGCCCCTGCCTAGGCAGCGGCTCAGGAGAATAAAAGAGTGGAAGAAAATCAAGCGAGTGAGGATGCAGCTGTCGTCCTTCAAAAACCAGACGCCTTGGTGGCGGCTGCGCGCAGTACCATCTACGGCGCTTTAGCCGAATGCTTCTTGTATCCCGATGCTGAGTTGATCGAAATGATTCGCTCGGGGACCTTGGCCGATCGCCTGCGCGAGTTGCTGGGAATGATTGATCCTTCCATGGTTGAGCAAGTGACCTGGGAAAACCTCCGGGATGCCGGGCCGGATATGGATGCGCTCCAGGTGGAATACACTCGGCTCTTCGATGTCGGCACAAAAGGCCCGCCGTGTGCCTTGTACGGCGGCAGTTACCTGCAGTCGCGCATGCAGTCCATGGAAGAGGGCGTCCGCTTTTACAATCACTTTGGACTGTCCATGTCCGAAAGCCCACACGAGCTGCCCGACCACTTGGCGACACAATTGGAGTTTGTGCACTTCCTGACCTACCAAGAGGCCGAATTGCGAGAGAAGGGTGAGGACCCTGCGGATTTCATGCGTGCGGAGAGAGATTTCATTTCGCGCCACCCCGGACGTTGGGTTCCAAAGATGTTGGCAAACTTGGAAGGCGCGGAGCCAATGGTCTATTTCTTGGAAGCGGCGCGGGTGCTGAATATTTTCTTGAAGAACGAGGTAGAGCAGTTGATTGAGCAAGTGGGTAAGGTTCCACTGGCAGCCGACGGCAATCTGCCCATCCTTCAGGGCTAGTGATTCAGGGTTGGCTTGCAGATAATTTTATCAGGCGAGTTGGGGACCGCTGATTTTCTAGTGCAGGGAAAAACGAATGATGTCGACATCTGAATCTGGATCAGGCTTGGGTCCCGTGTGTTTAGTGACAGGAGGCGCCGGTTATCTCGGCGGCTTCATGATCCGACGCCTCTTGGAAAAAGGGGTTCGCGTACATTCCTTTGATCTGGCTCCCGCTCGTGAGAGCGATGATCGCATTACCAGCTTCGTTGGTGATATTCGAAACTACGAGGATCTGCGCGCAGCCTGCGAAGGTGTTACCACCGTTTTTCACACGGCATCAGTGATTAATCTTCTGGGTTTATACCACGCTCATCAACGCAACTTCGTCATGGATGTGAATGTGGCTGGGACGGCCAAGGCCCTCAAAGCGGCAGCCGATGCTGGCGTGAGGCAGTTTGTTTACACCAGCAGCAATAACGTCAGTTTTGATCGTGAGATCATCAACGGCGATGAGACGACACCCTACGCAACGCGCCCACTGGACCTGTATACCGAAACCAAGGGAATGGCTGAGAAGCTTGTTCTAGACGCCGACAATGGCAAGACGGGCATGCGAACGGCGGCCGTTCGTCCCGGCGGAATCTGGGGCGGCAGCGAAGGGGGCGTGATGATCACGACTTTCCTGGAACAGTTGGCCTCGGGAAATTTCAAGGCCACGGTGGGGGATGGCAGCGCTGTTGTCGACAACACCCACATCGACAACTTGGTTTATGGCGAAATGTTGACGGCTGAGAAGTTGGTGACGGATCCCGATGTGGTGGGTGGCGAGGCCTATTACATCTTGGACGAGGAACCCATGAACGGGATCCTGTGGTTTAAACCCTTGGTGGATGGACTGGGTTACAAGTGGCCCGGCACGAGGGTGCCGAAGTGGTTGATCTATGCCATCGGATATATCACCGAGGTGATTCACTATCTCGGCGGCCCCGAGCCCAGCATCTCGCGCATCAGTGCACTTAAAATTACGCGCAGCCACACCTTTAGCACGGCCAAGGCCAGGCGCGACCTGGGGTATGAGCCTCGCGTTGGCCAGATTGAAGGACTGAAGGCTATCTTGCCTCATGCTCGAGAACAGTTAGAGCGTCTCAAAAAGAAATAGTTCAAACGCCATCGCAGAGGGGATGAACGTGGGAGCGACATCGAAAGATTCCTTCGTCGATTCAGAACAACTCTTTCACGACCAAGCCATTGCGCGCGCGGGAAGCGATGACTTCGGTGACCCTTCCTACCTGGAAGGTCTGCGCATTCTACTCAACGCCTATGATACCGAGGCCAGGCTGAATGAGTTTGGCAAGGGGGCGGTGCGCGAGAGTTTGATCAGGGCCCTGGTTCAGCGCCTGCGCCTGCAGCAGCAACTGAAAGAGAATCCCGCTGTCCTCGACATTGAAATCAAGCGACCCATCATTATTTCAGGTCTGGTGCGTACAGGCAGCACGGCCTTGCATTACTTGATGGGACAGGACCCGGACATGCAATGTCTGGAATACTGGTTGGCCGAACATCCGCAACCACGCCCGCCACGTGACACCTGGGAAGAGTACGAGGATTTCCAGAGTTCTTCGGCCGAGCTGGACATGATGTACAAGGCCGATCCTTCGCTGAAGGCCATTCACTTCATGATGTCCGATGGGCCCGAAGAATGTCGCCATTTACTTTTTCAACATTTCACCGATGATGGTTTTGAAGTGAATGCCAGCATCCCTTCGTATTCGGAGTGGTACCAGCAGAAGAACTTGCGCGAGACCTACGAGAGGCATAAGAGCGCCATTCAATTGATTGGTTCCAATGAGCCGGAAAAACGTTGGTTGCTCAAATACCCCGTGCACATGCGCCATCTCGATGCCTTGCTGGAGGTGTATCCCGATGCTTGCATTGTGCAAACGCATCGCGACCCTGCGCGCGTACTCCCTTCCTATTGCAGTCTCATGGCGAGTTTTCGAGCCATTTATGAGGATAATTGCGATCCCAAAGACATGGCGGATCGTCAGATTGAACTTTGGGCGGCAGGTGCGGAAAAAGCATTGGCCGTGCGCGAGTCCCACGATCCCGCACAGTTTTACGATCTTCACTTCGCCGATTTCATGTCCGATCCCATAGGTTCAGTGAAAAAGATTTACG
>PIVT01000799.1 GCA_003353845.1 Pseudomonadota bacterium
TTCTGTTTCATAGCCCTGCTATTCGCCGCCATTGGTTGTTCTGACGTACCCAATGACCCGACACCAATCAACATCGAAACTCCCGATGGCAACATCACTGAATCGCCCCGGGTTCTCCGGAGACTTTTTCAGTTAAGTCCGGCCACCGTAGCCGGAGCGTGTTGTCTTGCATAGTACATCTCTTCGAACTCCGCCGGAGGAATATCCCCGATCGGACCAAACAACCTCCTGTTGTTGAACCAGTCGACCCAGACCAAGGTTGCGAATTCTACCTCTTCGATGTTGCGCCAAGGGCCTTGCGCACGAATGATCTCTGTCTTGAATAATCCATTGATCGTTTCCGCTAAGGCATTGTCGTACGAGTCCCCCACGCTACCAACCGATGGCGCGATGCCTGCATCATCGAGCCGCTCGGTGTAACGAATTGCGAGGTACTGCACACCGCGATCACTGTGATGCACAAGCTCGTTGAGATCAGGCCGCGCATGAAGCGCCTGTTCCAGGGCGTCCAGTGCGAGGTCGCTCCGAAG
>PIVT01000252.1 GCA_003353845.1 Pseudomonadota bacterium
GATGGGAGGGGGGGGGGGGGGGGGGGGGGGGGGGGGGGGGGTTGGGTCATCGGACAAAAGATGCAGGCGCCTCTGATGGGTGGGTGGGGGAAGACAATCGAACAGCGGGTGCTGTAAGGTGGACTCTACCGGATATCAAAGAGTACGATCCTGTCGCCCACTGCCAAGCCCTCCATCAGCAACCGGACGGCGGGGGCTGGCTGCTTGCTGCTGATTTTGAACCCGGCGCGCTCGAGCGGGCACTGAGAGGCGGGCACTGGGGTGACCTCCTCGACCTCGATTTTACCGATCGCGCCGACTGCGTTGGCTGCGAACATCTCCAAGGGGACTTGAGACGCGGCCACAGCGTCGATGATCGCCCGGACGTGGGTGGGGATATGGCCGCCTTGGACAAAGACACGAGGAGAGCCCGAGACGGACGGGGCGAATTCAATACCCACTTGGCGGCAGGCGCTAAAGAACTTGTCCGCGTAGTCACGTTGGACATAAAGCGCAGCGACGTTCGGATCGAAGGCGGCGACGACGTAGTGCTCCATCCTGACCTCCAGAGGTGCACCGACGGGAGGCAACTCGAAGCTGATTGGGGCATCGCGAGCGTGTTCTTCGGCCAACCTGTGGTAACCTAATTGAATCCTACAAGTGGCGTGGTTTCGCGATACCGTGTGGATTAGGGACGTGGGGCGAATGGGCGAAGTCGGGGTCAAATTCAAGTACGCCCCCACCTTCTGTCGAGAAGCCCTCCGAAGAGGAACGCGATGGCGCTTTCGCCCTTCATCTTCAAATCCGGCAAGGCACTCAAAAAGAGGCGGTCGAGTACGGGATCCATCGCGCCTTCGGTGAAGGCGCGGTTGGGGAGATTCACCATGGCGCCCCCCGGGGTCCGCTTGAGAAATTGCTGGCAATGTCGCACTTCGCGACCCGGTAGCTGCGGATAGAAAAGATGGCATGTGGTCACCGCGGTTCGTTTTAAGTAAGGGAGGGGGGTCTCGCGGGGTCGTCTTGCCTTTGCGCCCACGAGCGCCCGTAGGCCTAGCTGGGCGCACCGCGTGATGTCGCTGCCGTACTCCAGGACCGACCAAGGTTTCATTCGGGGCACTGAGGGGGGGGTGACTTCTTCCCCATCTTGCATTCGAAGCTGGTAATCGGGGTGCCCTTCGTAGGGCTGCCAGTCCGGGTCCCCGCCGCCACCTGACAGCCCGGAACCCCGGCAATGGGCGCAAAGGGAATGAAACTGTGCCGGAATACAGCGGACACCTGGCCCTAGTGCAGCCGATGTGGGGCATGATGAGCGCGGACTACGGGAAGCCCCAACTGCAAGAGGACACGCACGCCCCACCCACCACGGACTGGACCAACTACAAGAGGGCACGTACGCCTCACCTCCTGGGGCCTGGCCGCCGTCGACGTCGAGATCAGGGTCCTCGAGGCTGCTGCTTGACGGGTCCTCCGGTAATGAGTCTTCCTCGTGTGGTTCAGAAGTGCTGTCCTCGCGTCGTTCAGACGTGCTTTCGGATGACAATGACCAGACTGAGTGACTGGTCGCGGCGCGCGCATCCGCAGCGCCGAGGGACTGGTCGCCGCCGTGCAATTGCGCGTCGAGTAGCCGCTGCGTCTGGTTCCGTGTCATGGGGCCGTCTCCTTGTCCTCCGGGCAATTGCGCAGCGCCGGGCGGTTGGCCCTGAAGGGGGGGCTGGCTGTCGGCGGGCGCATCCGCTCCGCCGGGCATTTCCGCATCGAGTTGCAATTGCGCGTCGAGTAGCCGCTGCGTCTGGTTCCGTGTCATGGGGCCGTCTCCTAGGAGGTTCGATGTTTCCCCCTTGCCCAGGAAGTACGTAATCACCGCGAGCATAGAAGATGCACCAGAAGCACCGCCGAGGAGCAAGCACACGAAGGCGAGGAAGGCGACGAAAAAGAAAAAACAATGGTTCTTGGCGCGGCGGGGCGTGCGGTGGTGGCCACCGGGTACTGGTTCGGGTTTGGGTTCGGGTTCGGGTACTGGTTCGGGTTTCGGTCCGCATGCGCCGGTGTTGTTCCCGTTGCTGCCGGTATTGTCGCCCTGATGGAGGCCGGGCTCGGGTTAGGTCCAATTGTGGGGAACTCACCGGAGGTTGCAGTTTTAGGGGTTACGGTTTTGGGGGTTACGGCGCTGGGGGTTTGGGGGTTAGGGTGTTGGGG
>PIVT01000800.1 GCA_003353845.1 Pseudomonadota bacterium
GTGGGGTGGGAACTGGGCATGTCCTTATAAACTGCCTCCCCGGGTGTCGGGTTTGTAAGCGCACACCTCCCGGGGGTCACTGCCTTGGTACCCGGCCTTCGGGGCGGTCTAGCCAGCCGGGAGTGGTAGGTGCCTGGCGCCTGGCACCGGGCGGGGTCGTGCCGCCTTTGCTACCTGAGCCGGCGGGAGCACCTGCATGGGGCCCTTCCGAGGGTTACCTGATGTGGGGCCACCTTCGGGTGGGAGCCGTGTAAAAACGCTTCTGGGGCACAAATCCTGGAGGTGGGCGCCGCTTGGGCCGGCGGTCTGGGGGTAGGCTCCCCAGGCGAACTCGAGCACACGTCCTGAACGTGGTTCGGGGGACCCCCGCCCGCACCCCTAGCCGTGGGCTGGGGTCTGCGGTCGGCGTCGGGAGTGGCTCCCCGGCAAAAACAAAAAAACACTTGGGTGCGGTGCGTTGAGGTTGGGTGCGGTTGGCTGCGGTCGGGTGCGGCGGTGGTGGTGCTGCTGCTGCTGGTGGTCGTGGT
>PIVT01000253.1 GCA_003353845.1 Pseudomonadota bacterium
CTAGTTCATTCGGCAGGTGAGTTGTTACACACTCCTTAGCGGGTTCCGACTTCCATGGCCACCGTCCTGCTGTCTAAATGAACCAACACCTTTTGTGGGATCTAGGTGAGCGGGCAGTTTGGCGCCTTAACCGGGCGTTCGGTTCATCCCGCATCGCCGGTCGAGCTTACCCCGACCGGCCCACTAGCAACCATCATTCGAACGCGGGGTCCAATTAAGCGACCCCGGTCTCTTACCCATTTAAAGTTTGAGAATAGGTGGAGAACGTTTCGTTCCCCGAACCTCTAATCATTCGCTTTACCTGATAAAACTGAGCGTTGGTTGCAGCTATCCTGAGGGAAATTTCGGAGGGAACCAGCTACTAGATGGTTCGATTAGTCTTTCGCCCCTATACCCAAGTCAGACGATCGATTTGCACGTCAGAATCGCTACGAGCCTCCACCAGAGTTTCCCCTGGCTTCACCCTGCGCAGGCATAGTTCACCATCTTTCGGGTCCCAACGTACGTGCTCGCACTCGAACCTTTTGGCCGTAGCCTCTTGGTCGGCGAATGGTGCGGCCTCGCGGCCTCCCACTGCTTTCGCTTTCACTTCGCGCACGGGTTTGACACCCGAACACTCGCATGCACGTTAGACTCCTTGGTCCGTGTTTCAAGACGGGTCAAAGAAAACCATTTCGACAGGACCTTTGCGCGAACGCTTTCCTCGACCCCGCGCGGAGCCGTCTTCCCTGCGTTTCGATTACCCGAAGGAAATCTACCTCCGTAGGGATCGTCTCCTCCGCACCGAGCCTGTCCTGACCGGGTCGGCCGCAGCGCCGCTTAGCCGTGGCCAAGCGGAAATACGACCTGACCGACACTGGTTTCCTTCGGTTCCCTTTCAGCGATTTCAAGCACTTTTTAACTCTCTTTTCAAAGTTCTTTGCATCTTTCCCTCGCGGTACTTGTTCGCTATCGGTCTCCAGCCGATATTTAGCTTTGGATGGAATTTACCACCCGCTTTGAGCTGCAATCCCAAGCAACTCGACTCTTCGAAAGCGAGCCGTGCGCACCAGCATCGCGCCACGAACGGGGGTATCACCCTCCTTGCCGCCCTCTTCCAAGGGACTTCGGCGCGCGCTGGCGCTGGCTGCGCCTCTACAGACTACAATTCGCTAAGCGATTTCAAGCGTGAGCTCTTCCCGCTTCACTCGCCGTTACTAGGGGAATCCTTGTTAGTTTCTTTTCCTCCGCTTAATTATATGCTTAAATTCAGCGGGTCCTCTTGCTTGATTGGAGGTCCGGACAAAAGCCGGGACGAGTCCTTTCGGACGGAGGTGCCGACTCGACGCGAAAGGGGAGCGGGCGGATGGAAGTGAGCGTCGAAGACGCGCCGTCTCGCCAACTCGAACCCCAACGGGAATCGACCTGAACTTGAGCGATCAAAGCGATCGAGAAATACCGTGATCGATTTTTCCCTCGCCTGACCGCCAAACTCCACCGGTCGGTCTCCCGACCGGTGAGTGGTGTTAACGAACACTCCAACAGGCATGCTCCCAGTCTCCCGGAAGCGCAAGGTGCGTTCAAAATTTTGATGATTCACGAAAATCTGCAATTCGCATTACGTATCGCATTTCGCTGCGTTCTTCATCGATGCTGGAGCCAAGATATCCATCGCTGAAAGTTATTTTTGGCATTCTATGGTAAAAGACGGGGAGCGGCCGCCGCCGCAAGGCAGCAACCGCTCGATACCCGCCGTACGTGTATCAACGAGGGGATTTTGTCGCCCTCGATTGCAGGTTTAATGGACGTTTAAATTGGGTTTGGGGCGAGAAGGGGTCGCCGTCGCGACGATTGACGCGACCGACCGACTTCACGTGCACCTTCACCGGATTGGATGTGCGGTCCCGGGCGGGCCGGCGAACGCCGACGCCGCCGCGGTACCGCGGATCGCGTGGTAATGATCCTTCCGCAGGTTCACCTACGGAAACCTTGTTACGACTTCACCTTCCTCTAAATGTTGAGATTTAGACAAGTTCTAACGCTGGGCTCGAATAAACGAGCCTCGCGCTATCCCGAGTCTTCATCGAAACATTCAATCGGTAGGTGCGACGGGCGGTGTGTACAAAGGGCAGGGACGTATTCAATGCGAACTGATGATTCGCGTTTACAAGGCATTCCTCGTTCAAGA
>PIVT01000801.1 GCA_003353845.1 Pseudomonadota bacterium
CGCACCGAAGGGCGACGGAAACAAACGTGCACGCCGGACACGCACCGAAGGGCGACGGAAACAAACGTGCACACCGGACACGCAGCCCGGTCACGCTCGCGCCGCGTTTTGGGTCGCCCGCGGAAGCCCGCCGCAGGCGCGCGCAAATCCGCGAAAGGGCGTCACACACGCGCCCGCGGGGTCGCGGAGCACCCTTTCGCCGAGTTTTTCCGCAGCTGCATTCGCCCGCCGCAGGCGCGCTCCGAAGCGAAAAAGGTGTGGCATGCTCGTATTCGCGGGTTTTTGCGCGAAAAAGGCTTCTAACGTGCACGCAGGCCCCCGCTCGGGCATCTACCTGCGCAGCAGCGACGCTTTCCGCCTCCGTCCGGACGAAAACGGAACGAAACTCAGCCAGACCCGCCTCGACACGCACCGAAGGGCGACGGAAACAAACGTGCACGCCGGACACGCACCGAAGGGCGACGGAAACAAACGTGCACACCGGACACGCAGCCCGGTCACGCTCGCGCCGCGTTTTGGGTCGCCC
>PIVT01000802.1 GCA_003353845.1 Pseudomonadota bacterium
GGCGCGGAAGAAGTACGAGGAGATGAAGAAGGAGATGGTCGCTGATCTTGAAGGCGACATGGTTGAAGCCGGTAACGCGGCGGCTGTCTATTCGAAGCTGAAACAAATGGCCAACGGTGCTGTTTATGCAGGCGACGGAGTATTTGAGCCCCGTAAGGTGGTTCACTTACATGACGCCAAGATCGAGGCACTGCAAGAACTCATTGAGGAACTGGCCGGTAGCCCTCTACTGGTCGGGTATGAGTTCAACCATGATCTCGACCGGCTTCGCAAGGCCCTTGGAGACGTCCCCTATATTGGTTCGGGCGTCTCCGGGGACCAAGCGGCACAGATTGAGAAGGACTGGAACGCAGGCAAGCTGCCTGTACTGCTCGCGCACCCTGCATCAGCAGGACACGGACTAAATTTCCAGCTTGGCAACGCAGCTCACGTCTGCTGGTTCTCCTGCACATGGGACTTTGAGCTGTACGACCAATTCATTAAGAGGATCTTTCGCCAGGGTAACAAGGCGCTGCGGATCTTTAA
>PIVT01000803.1 GCA_003353845.1 Pseudomonadota bacterium
ACCACCGCGGCGTATGCGGAAACCGTCCATTTCGAAAAAGGCAAAGTGGCGGGCTCGGGCAGCTCCAAGAACGGCATGTCGCCCGCGGTCGCCTTGATAAATGACGAGCGTTTCACCGCGACATGCTCCGACCATGCGTTTGCCTACTATTCGCCGACTCGAAGAGGCGACAGGGAAGCGAAGGCCAAAGTGGTCGCGGCAAACAGAGCATTCTTTGAGGCCGTCAAGGCCGGCGAAGTCGATCTAGATCAAGAACGCGGGAGAATTTATCAGCGCGTTATGGTGGGATCTGAGGGCAGCATGGATAAGATTGCGCTGAAAGCGGGAAGATCCATGGACGAAATGCAAACCTTTGCGGATCGTTTATTGTCTAGCGTGTGCGTTACGGAGAATTGGGATTGGTTGATGGAACGCGGCGTTGATATTCTTTTCCAGCCGGGAACGCATGACTATGTCGCCTATGATATTCTCTGGGGAGCGCAAAACCACCCCCAGGTGCCAGTCTATTATCAACCCAATGGCGG
>PIVT01000254.1 GCA_003353845.1 Pseudomonadota bacterium
ACTACCGTGTGTGTACACCAGCACCTTGCCATTGTCTTCCCACCCCCTAGCCTTAATGTCGAGGGCGGGCACGCCTCCGAAGTCCCGCTTCTTCACGTTTGGCTGTAGGCGATCGACCAAGAATTTCTGCATTTCGAGATTGCGGGTCTCTGCCGCTTTTTGTACAGCCTTCCATTTTTCTATCTCACCAGGGTCAGGGAATGCAGGGACCAGGTTCGGATCGGGTAGCGCTCGCAGGAACGCCTGTGCTTCCTGGGATATCGTGCTGGGAATATGCACGTAAGGTGTCTCTACTTGCTGGGAATATACTTGGTTGGTGTACACAAGCCATAGAGCAAGAATAACACCGCTTTTGTAAATCATTTTCTTCATTGCACTGCTCTTCATTTTTTGTTCAATGTTGAATACGATTCAGCTAACGCTCCGGTTCAGCGGCTACAAAAATTTCGCACTCATTTAACCAGTTCAAACTCACCAGGCTTCCAGGTCTTGTCAAACCAGGGCTCCAGCGGGCCGTACAGACGCAGAAGCACGAACCAGCCTTTTCCAGGAACCGTTTCGACCCAGTTGCTTTTCTTGCCATTTGGCGCTTTGGGGCCAAAGTAGAGATCGACTGAGCCATCCTTGTTCACGGCCAACTTGTCGCGCTCGTTGTTCTTGCTCGGAAATTTCTGGCTGGTTTGGAGTTCGGATCGTGTTTGCGGGTCATAGACGACCACCGACCAGAAGTCCCTGGCTGGCGCATCTTTCGGAATGTTCAGCGTGTAGGTATTGCTGCCATCCAGATAGTTGCCATCCTTGTCGGTCGCATTGAAGGCATACTGCGAACCTACACCGACCATCTTCTCCGCCATCGCTGGCGTATTCACCGTGGCCGAATAGAAGAACAGGGTCCGTGCATCCAGATAGCGACCACCCTTGCCATCATCGACCAGCCACTGGTAATCGCCACCGATGAAGCCGGTATACCAACCGCTGTTTTCATAAAAGTAGGCACTCTTGTCACGTGGCCTCAGCCAGATTGCGCGGGCGGTCGCGTTACCAACCGCAACCGCCTCGGTCAGGATCTTCTTCATTCGCGCATCGGGTTTGAACTTCTTGCCCTTCTGGATACCGATCGCGGCTGCCTGTCCGCGCAGTTCCGGCTCGATCAGCCCGACGGGCTCCTTGTCGAGGACATGGGCCAACTCTTCATAAAATGCGAAGGTATTCGCATGGATCGTGTTGAAGGCCTTTTTGGAGCCGCTGATGAATTCCATCTTTGGCGGGTTTTTCGCCTGGGATAATGGATAGATCTTCAGGCCACCCTTGAAGGTGTTGACCGCTACATCAGTCTTGCCATCGACAAGGAAACCGCGCAAGATCAGCCAGTTTGTGTAGCTGGCAGACCGGGAGACGAAGACCTTTTGCTTCTTGCCGGCGATCTCCATCTCGGCCTCCATGCCACCTTCCGGCGGATTCAGCTCACCATCGTAATCCGGCGGCAGGATGACATATTTACCGCCTTTGCCTTTATCCGGTCCCGGGATGCCCATATCGGTGATGAAGCGAAAGAAGGCATCGTTGACCGTACCCGGGCCGGTCTTCGGCGGAATCTCAACGACAGTGGCCCCGTCCCGCTTCAGATCCAGCATCACCGAGGCATAGACGGTGTCCGTGTTGCCGGTAAGGAACAATGGATTTGAGTCCATCAGCTTGTCGAAGATGACGCATTGGTTGGATTTGGTTGCCCCGACTTCCGCCATGCCGAGTCGAATTCCCTCGATGGATGTTGCCGGGATGAAGTTCAGGAAGACCTCGACACCCCGCATGAAGTCCAGATTGTCATAGGCTTTCTGCACGGTTGCCGCATCCGGCATGCCGTCGAAAAAACTCATCGTCCCAATCCGGGTCTCGACCGTGTCCGGCGTCATAATCACTTCCGGTATCTTGTTGTTGAAACCGGGTGTGTTTTGCGCGAGAGTCGTCGTGCCAACCCCCAGTAACAGGATGCTCGGCAAAATCGGTATACAAATTTTCAAATTTAACTTCATTATTTTTCTACCTTTGTTGAAATCAGTTTTAATTCAATCGGTATAAGTTTGTTCATTACCTGGTCTTGCGGATCTCTCCGATAGTTCCGGTTGCGATCCGCTTCTACCGCGACGATGG
>PIVT01000804.1 GCA_003353845.1 Pseudomonadota bacterium
GACTCCAATCTTGCAAGATGGATTCCTCAGGATCTGGCGGAAGCTAAGAGTACTTGAAAAACGGTTCAAAGAACCATGGTGGATTAGCCGCACCCAAACCACCTTTCAGCCTCGGAATGGAAGACATGGCGAAGAGTTCACCGTCGTCACATGAGGATGGACCACTTGTAGGAATGTCAAGACAGTTTCGCGACCCGGCTCTCACCCGGGGCGGCAAAAAAGTCTTGGCGTCTCGCCCCTGATGAGAGCCGGGTCGCGCAAGTTCCGAACTGACCTCGCACGAAGACCTGCCACTGCCACAGCCGCCTCAATTGACCACACCCCGTTTGCCATAGTGGTCGTGTCGGTTTCGTCGCGTGCGTGTTGCTTTCTCTTTTTGTTGTGGCGCTTTCGTCTTTCGTCTGCCTGGTGTCTCGAGTTTCGCCGTGTTGGTTTCTTAGAAGAGTATTTGAGGGCAGCCCGAGCTTGCTCGTTGTGTTGATAGAAAACCAAATCCAAATGCCACGCACGGAAGAAAATGCCG
>PIVT01000805.1 GCA_003353845.1 Pseudomonadota bacterium
TGTCTCTCTCTCTCTCTATCTCTCTCTCTCTCTCTCTCTCTCTCTCTCTCTCTCTCTCTCTCTCTCTCTCGTCCGCCCGGGCTTAACCGAGTTGCACCCGTTCTCGTCAGATCACGGAAGTTAACGCGGTTTGAGCCCGCTCAGTACCGGGGTGGGGGACCACCCGGGAACAGTGTGGTGCCCGGTTCGAATCCCGACCTCGTCGAGAGGGTATTCGAATATCTACTGTCCTCCGCTTGTGGTTATGCCCCACAAAGCGAGGCATGTGGCTAAGGATGTTGAGTGTGCACAACTCCTTGTGAAGGCGGACAACGATCATGAAATGCACTCGTCGAGAACCCTCAAGACTGATCATCAAGTGCAGGGTACCGGCAAAAAGCCGGGGAGAACACATTGCTCGCCTTCGCACGAGGACTGGAGCCCATGGCGGAAATACGCTACGGCATGCAATATCAGATTACTGAATCTCTCTCTCTCTCTCTCTCTCTCTCTCTCTCTCTCTCTCTCTCTCTCTCTCTCTCT
>PIVT01000255.1 GCA_003353845.1 Pseudomonadota bacterium
GCAGCTCTTTGGCTCCATTTTGAGTCATTCGGTCCGGCTCCCCCCCCCGAATTGATGAAGAATCGCGGCCAAGCCAACCCCTCGCCGACGCCACCACCATAAACAGATCTACAAAACCAGATTCCCACGTCAAATCTTTGGACCTGTCGCGTCAGGAACACGGGAGCATCTTCACATCTTTGCGACCTCTTGCTCCACTCCGCAATCGCGAAGAGAAACCTGTTCGAGCGTGACCCCAAAGAGCTTTGATTCAGCGAGCCCACATTCAAATGCCTCCCAAGCCTTCACAATCAAACAAAATTACCGACGTCTTCAAAGTGAAGAGGAAGCCAGGACGCCCGAGGAATACCACCTTGGACACCATCGTTGAGACCGGGGGGGGCAAGAAGGCGAAACCCACACCGAAGCCTGCGCCGAAGACTGCCCGCGGGCGCCCTGTCCAGGTTGCTGCTTCGTCAGAGCACGTTTCCAACAAGAAGCCGAAGACCCGTGTGAACTACAATGTGCCCGGCCCGGCGAAAGAAAGGATGGACGCGGCTGTCTTGGAGTGGGTTAATGGCCCGCCGCCCGAGGACATCGCCAACGGCAAGAAGTTCTCGGAGACTAAGTTTGCGGCTTCCAAGGGTCTGCCCCAGTCGACTTTCCACAAGCACGTAGCGGAGTTCAAGGTAAGCCGGGCACCTCTTCCTTCCGTGATGGACCGGGCGGCGGCGGCGAAGGCGGCGGCGAAGCGGCTCAGGCGCGGCAAGCCCCCGCTCATCTCTTACGAGAAGCAGGACTTCATCATCGAGGTGATCTTGCGCGCGGATCGGGCCAACGAGGGCATGCCGAGCTTGGCCATTTACGACATGATCGAAGCCCTCTGCCCAGAGCTGAAACGCAAGCAGATAGCGCAAGCTTGACGGCGTCGGCGAAGTCCACTCTGCGTGCGGTGTCGCCAACACGCCTGATCGCATTCGGCGCCTTGAGGTGAGGTCTCTAAACTTCCTAGTACTACAAGTTACCCCTGCCCTAATAACATTGCTTTCACCTTGCCATGCATTTCCGATTTATAAAGAACAAGTTGAAGCTCGCCGCGTCCATCGCCGAGATCGCGGCCCTGCAAGCTTCGAAGAAGGACCAGAAGACCACGGGCAGGGCCGCCGAGCTCATGGACAAGGCCCCCGGGGCTGCGGCGAAGCTCAAGGCCAACGGCGGTGAGGTCATGTGCCTCACCGTGGTCGAGATCTTTGCGGTCGCCCTGCGCTACTTCGGCAAGGCCCTCAACAAGGGCCTCAAGTCTTCTCTCGTGGACCAGCTGCGCGCCCTCATCGATAAGAATCCCGGCATCTACGAGAACCTCACCGCCGCCGCTCCTGTTGCCGCCGCTCTTCCTGCCGCCGCTCCTGTTGCCGCCGCTCTTCCTGCCGCCGCTTCTCCTGCAGCTCCGGTAGTCGCGGGTGCTTCGCCCGAACCCTCGTTGCTCGAGCTCGAGAGGGCCCTGGACGAAGAGGACGGCGATGCGGACAGCGAGATCGACGACAGCGAGAGCGACGACAGCGAGATCGACGACAGCGAGATCGACGACAGCGAGATCGACGACAGCGAGAGCGACGCCGAGAGCCAGGAGGCCAAGACCGCGCGTTTGTTGCGCGATGCGATTTAGGCGCCTTGCGTCTTGTTCTTGGGTTCTTGTCCCTCGCTTTCGCTTTTGTTGTTTCTCTGAATTCCGCTCGGCTTCTAGAGCTGCGCCCGCGGTTCCTGGTCCTGGGCTTTTCATAAACCACAGACACCAGACACAGCAGGGCAATAGATTCCCACGCACCCTGGCTGCACCGCCGGCCGCCGGGGGGTTCGAGCTCGAGGCCTCGTCGACTCGAGGCATCAGCTGACAGCGGAAGCGCCGTGCGTAGCGCCATGCACAGCGCTCCATAGAGGTCTGTTTCGCTGATCTCGAACCCAACTTCGCTGATCTAGGGACGGCGGAAAAAACCAATTCTTAATATGGTCCTATTCTTAAGACCCCGTACGCCTGTCAGCGGTCCGGTTTTTGGGGTACGCCTCGGAGCTAACTTTTGGGGAAAAATTATTTGGGCTATGTCGCACCGAGCAAAGTGGTAGCTTTTGTTGCATCCACGGTACAAGATTTTTACGCGAGACTCATTG
>PIVT01000107.1 GCA_003353845.1 Pseudomonadota bacterium
GAGACCATGTGGACAGCGATTGGGGGCTGATTCACCTTGCATTCGGACCAGATAGGGGGTCTCATTCGGTGATGCGGACTTGGCGGATAGGCGTTTTGGTCGCTCTCCCGTCCCCCCAAACTCATTTAAATTGCATTTTAGGGGATTTCGCGCGCAGGAGAGCGCATTTGATCCGCCCTAGCGTGCGTTTGGGCCGTCCATCGACTGTACCCAGGTCTCCCGGTCTCCCGAGCAGAAGCGCTATTTTGGCGACGATCAGGGCTTCGGGGATCTTAAATTTGAATTTCCTGCGATGTCAAACCCATGGATAGGCTCGAACGAGCGCAGGCAGAATGATCCAGTATCTCGACTGTTGGGCACAGGAGACAGGCCTCCCGAGCGGGACCGCAAAGTGAAAGAGTTCAACGAGTACTGCAACAAATACATTGATGAGTTACACAAGGCTTTGACGCGAACGACGGAGCATTTGGTGAACAAGCGCAAGGAACTGTTCGGTGAGGACCACTTTGGGAAGGTGAGAATTCATGATGTGGTGTGTTACGTCCTCCATCCCGATGGGCCCAGCGCCATTTTCAAGACTTCCGCGTTTCATAACGGTTCGTTCTTTGATACCTTCTGTACTTTGAACAGGTGGGTTCCTCGGGGTGCTGCTGACACTGGATTTGGATGAGTGCAGACTTGGTCAATGAGCGCATGGACCAGATCCACAATTTCCTTTGCTCGTGGCAGGAGGTGTATACGACCATGGTTTTCGAGGGAGAAGAGAGATTTTCGGGTCCTATGTCTCACCTTGCTCAGTTGTCGGACCACGAGGCGCTGGCCAAGCTGCTAAGGGATCAGAGGATGAAGTTGGAGGAGGAGGAGCTGCAGAAGTTGAAGAGTGATCAGAGCATACAGACTGCTGTGGGCCTCTTTGGTACGCAGCGCGGCGCATTCTGCCCCTTCATATCCCTATTGATAGCATAATGTGTGTTGGACTCTTCTCTGCAGTGACTGCGGGACGGGAGAAGGATGAGAGTGTGTCATTTCAGGATCGAGTTCGGCGACTGGGTGTAGTGTTTGGCCTATCTCCGGCTGATATCGAGGGTGAAGCCAAGCGAACGTGGAAGCACGGGGTCACAGAAAGCCTTTATAAAGTTGCTGCTCAGAAATCCGTGGGTTTGGAGTACCACAAGACGATGGCCGAGTGCCCATTGTACAATGAAGCAGCAGCTGGCCAAGAAGACAAGTGTGAGAAGTGCAAGCATGCCAGGATACTTCTGGACTGGCCAGGCCGACTAATGCGTGAATATACTAATCCAAAGAATGGTAGGACAGCATACGAGGCCAAGTATATTCCTTTCATCGCTCCTTCGAAGCTGAGTGTGGTTGCCTCTCAGATGTTGGTCAAGCATTTCAGGGTGGTACTCCCCAGTGTGTGGGCGGAATGCAAGGGCCTGGATCCCGATGCACAACCCCCTGCAGACACTAATAATACCAGTATTCCAGTGGATGTGGAAGCGGCCACGAATGGGGTCGAGGGCGACGTGTACGATTCATTCTGCAGGCCCAGGGTGGCAGTGGTGCATGGGGGTCAATCTTCTCAGGGCGCTGCTGCGGCCACGGACCCAGCAGGGACTCCGCCCGTAGGCGATCGATTAGAGACCATTCTGGAGATGCTCTCGAATGCTCCGCCGGTCAGCAATGACGGATTACCAGGCGGAGGAGGGGGGGATGGGAGGATCCCAGATGGGACATCTTCTCAGGGGCTTCAGGGCGGTGCTGCTGCGGCCACAGGCCCAGCGGGGACACCGCCCGTAGGGGAGCAATTAGAAAATATTCTTGAGGTGCTCTCGAATCCTCCCCCCCTCGGCAATGACGGACAACACGATGGAGGAGAAGGGGAAGGGAGGAGCCCTAGTGGTGGGGAGCAACCTGAAGAGGAGGATTCGGAGGAGGGATCTGCAAGAGAAGCGGGGCAGGTCTTGGCAGGCATCCTTGAAAGAAGACGGCGACCTGCAAGAAATGCAAAGCGCCCTTTCGAGGAAGACTACGTGTTTGAATAGTGCCCATTGCACCAAGGTGGCAGCGCATCCTGGTCTGTCCAGAAGTTCTGGACCAGAGTTCTGCAGTTCGGTGATCGAGGAACTGCGTGGTCGTTCGTATGAAAATATTTTGAACATTGTAATTGCAAATTTTCAATTGCATTTGTACGTCAAGACGCAACAAGGCGACTGCTGCGGGCACTGAGGTCTGGCGGATTCGAATGGAGAAACATGCGCTGGGTCCTTTGCGTCGCAAGCGGCGTGTCCATACTAATCATACGCGTATAGAAATCTTACGATTCATCAATATATATTAATTTTTGTACATATGCGAGACCAGGGAGCAGTACGGCGCCTCGGCACCGTCAGCACGCGAAAGCAGTTCGTTACCAACTCGAGAAAACATGCCCGCTAGGGGTGCGATAGGGCCATCCAGCGCGCTCAATAGACTTCATATAGATTTACTATACTATTGAGATTATTTGGAAGGCAGGAGAGGGCAAATCTCGGGATTGGGTCCGTGGGCATCTCCCCCAGAACCCTGTTTCGCAGCTCTCAAAGCCGGCCCTGAGGCGTGTGCAAACGCGATCCGGCCGTTCCCAAGTACACGAAATCGACCTCAAAGCGGATTCAATATATTTTCAATGATATGAATATGGATGTCACGTGCGAAATACCTGGCGAAAGTGCGAGAAACAGAGAAAATCGGCGATGGGCGATGCCAACTCTGCCTCCACGCTCGGTCGGTGGTTGGCTTGTTTCTCGCGTTTTTGACTCGCCACGGCAGCGTTTCGCCAAATCCGCCAGTGATATACGCTTCATATAACATATAAATGCCTATGACAAGCGGAGGGGCGATTTGGGAAGGGTCGACGTCGGCCGGATCGCGTTTGCACACGCCTCAGGGCCGGCTTTGAGAGCTGCGAAACAGGGTTCTGGGGCGAGGTCCTTGGGTCGCTCGTGTCCAAAATGCGTTCCCCGCACGCTACATTCTCCTCATATGATTTTGAAACGTATTAGATGTCTGATATGGCAGCATCGATGACACATCGTCGCGTATTTCGGACTCCTGTCATGAACAACCTGTCGGAGTGGGAGTTGCGGTCAGCGTCGCTGCCGAGACTGCGGCCTCCTGCTCAGCTCGAGGGTGGTTGGGCATGTTGAAAATCCCGTATGTATTCTCATATCCCTGCGGTGACCGTCCCGTGGCGCAGCAGGCAATGCCCCGCTTGAGAAAGGCCGAGCAGAATGTGTTCTCTCGGTTGACCTGACCTTCTCGCCCAATCGACTGAATACGGATGTGATCTCCCCAGTCAATTATTAACATATGCCGATTTTCAATGAAAGGGCCGTTCATCGGAGCCGTGGCCAGCACAAGCCTCACCGGAGAGACCGCATGGCCCGATCCGGCAGTTGCAGCGACCTCGCGCATATACGCGGTATCGCTGCTATCCAAGGCATCAAAATGATTTAATGTAATAATTGAAGCACACCGCGGCGATCGAAATGGTCAGGAGAGTGCGGACGAGTCCATCGAAAATTTGAATTTTGTTGAATTTCTAGCCAGGTGGCCCTGGTTCGACTTGGCGCCCGCTGGAGGCTATGCTCTCAGGCGGTGACCGTGTTTTGACATACTCGATGGAGTTCATCCCACGGTGGCGGGTCTGGGGGCTGGAATGAGTGGAACAGCTGCCGCACTTGGATGGCCATGTCCCATGAAAGAATACCTGTAGTGGGAGACATGTCACCCCCGAGATTGGCCCATGCGTCGCTCGATCGAGGCCCTTTTTTCACCGGATCATGATTTCACACCCTAGATCGGGTAAATCAAGGAGGTATAGGAAAAGTATGCCGTAACGCTGAAAAAAACCGGCCAAGTTCCCTGTTTCTGGAGGTAGGGCAAGCCTCAAGTAGGCTTCGTCGACCTCCCAAGCCATGGTCCTGGACATATTCTCCCAGCCACCGCATCCATCACAACCAAAACACAACATTGTACGTGTACACGAGGCAGTGATCCCATGTTGGGCCGAGAAGGCGTGCCACTAGCGCACAACGTCTCCATAGGGTTTTCCCTGCACTGGTGGCATCTTCTTCGTGCATTGGGAGCACCATGCCGAGGAGTTTCGCCGCGAGACTACACTCACAATGATTCATATACGATAGAAAATCGGAAACGCGGCGGTTCTGCACGATCAGGTGCCGCTACACATGCTTGATGCAATGACAGAGTCTACGAGAACAATGTTGTCATTGCATGCTCAACATTCATGGTGCAGAAGCATCAAATCAGATATGAGAGCACATCAAGTGTGCCATGCTCATGTATACATAGTGATAGATACAAGAAAGGTGCGACCTGGTGGAAAACCAAGATGATGGCCATGTTGGGATCAATGTGCCAACAGAAAATGCTAGCAGTTGCATTGCTGCAAGGCCTCACCAAGAGCCATCAACTCCATGTTTGTGCGAAACGACGAATGGGCAAGTGCTACATCTACTATATATATATACAAATAATACCATACAGATACTCATCAATAGACGCCCCGTGAAGGGACAGCAACCAACAAAGGCTGCCATGTCCATCACCTCTGGGAGTGTGGCCACAGACAGTACACTGATGGCCGCACTCAATCTTCGTCCGAGTCCGACACGTACGCAAACGCATACTCTTCGTTATATTCTGTCTCTATATACCTGGAAGCTTCTCCAGGGCCGTCGCTGAGGGACTCCAAGCAACCTGTTGCTTTGCTATGCAAGGCCACCAGCTCACACCTCTTCTCCTCCAAGAGCCTCCTCCTGCACATCGCGCGGGAGATGGACCGCTCATAATCTTTCACCAGCACTGCGAACTCCCACGCCATCCAGCTATATTCGGCAGTGGCTGCGGGGGAACACCTGCAGGTCTGGGGAGTGTTCAACAGCAGGGACACAGACACCGCAGACATGGGTCCAAATGCTATCTCAAGTATTACCACCCTCTCGTATGGACAGGTCAAAGTCTCGACGTGGGCTGGAGACTTCATCACGTCCCTATTGGCGTTCAGCGTGTCTATATGCACCTGCAGGGAGTCCAGTTCTGCTTGGACTTGGCCAATCTCCACATGGAAGGCCTGCTGACACCCTTTTAGCTCCTCCAGAATGAGCTCCTGCTCTTCTAAAGCCCTCGATACACCGTCTTTGTGGGTGTGGAGCAGCACTCCGTACGCGTGGTCGCTCGCATCCCTGTTCATCCATGGATATTCCCCCTCCTTGAGCATGGAGGTGAACATGTCAGCCTGCTGGGGCCCTCCCTCGGGCGTGAACCCCCCAACGTTATCCCTGATGGCTGTCGCTTCTCTCCAGGCATCTTTGATATCCAGGGGTAGGTACTCCAGGTGGGTGCTGTCGTCGCTGTGGGCCTGGGAAGGGCTAGTGGAGAGATACAGCGCCTGGACATTGCAGGCCTCCAGGAAATGGTACGCCACGTAGCACATATCGCCCAATACTCCCATCAACTTAACTTTGGATGCCTGCAAAAATACTAAAAGGATGAGGGGCGATCGTGGGGCTGCCATCAATGCATGCAACAACGCACCTCTTTTGCCTTCCTCAGCCTGCTGCTCATTTCTCTACGTGTCAGGTACTTTTGCTCTTGCAGACGCAGGATCTCCGTCTCTTGAAACACCTCGATGATGTCTCGCTGCTGGAGGCGCAGCCTCCATGCCCACAGCCGCAGCTCTGCCACCTTCAAGTTCCAGCCGTTCGCCTGCCAATGGGGGATGCTGTCCTTGGCCCTCTCCATGTCCTCCTCGGCCCTGCGGATATCCGCGGTGATGCTGTTCTTCACGTTCAACTTGATATTCTTCTCCCCCAGCGCCGCCTTCCACACGGGCTTGAAGGAGGCCGCGTGCTGCTGGTAATTGACCAGATAGTCATGCCGCAGCCAAGCCTGCATGAAGTCCACCTCAGGAGACTTGTCCACCGCCCCCTCGCCTGCGAAGGAGGGCTTCGTGGACAGCAACATTTGGATCTGCACGCAGCGTGTCGTGTGAGAGGGCCAGTACGCGTTCGGATGGGAGCATGCAACCTACCTTGTCATCCGAGGCACCCTGCTGTTGCCTCATCTTGTTGACAACCGCATTCAACAGTCGACGGGCTTCCGCCTCCCTCGTCGTAGCTCGCATGTAGGCTTCCATCATAAATGGTATCAGTTTGTGCACCTTGGACTCGTTCCACCGAGCCACGATCCGCTCTATGCTCACATGCCTGAAGGAGAGGCTCTGGTACTGCAAGATGTGCCCAGCCTTCCTCATGTGAGCCCACGCGATCTCGGGGGGCTCCCCTGCCCCCAGACCCACCATGTACATGCGCATGTGGCTGTTGTGCCACTGGCATGTGGCGTTGTGGCACGACACATGAAACGGGGGCAAAGGGTAGGCAGTGAGCTTGGCCAGGCTGGCTGCCTCCACCCCACCCCCCCATTTGGCCTCCGCCCAGTCGATGGCGTGCTGCTTGAAGCGACAATTGATATCATACCACATGGTCAAGGGGATTCCGTGCGCCTTGATCACCAACTCCATGAGCTTGGTGCCATAGTTCCAAGTCTCCCCTGCATCATGCACGACCATCATGTCACAAACGGGCACCACGCCCCGAGTCCACGCCATTGCACGCACCTTCAGTCATGTTGATCATTGATAAGCAAAATCCATGACGACAAAATGCCCCCATCACCCCAGTGCGGTCGTGGTGGCGGGACATTTTCCTCTTTTCCGAGTCGGCCTGAAAGACCACGGTGCAGGGTCCCTTCTTCTTCCTCTGAGTCCGCGTCAGGCTGCTTGGATCCCTTCTGAACGCTTCCATCTCGTCGTCTCTCAATAGTTTCAGGCTGATGGGGGGTCTGTGGTCGCTGCTACCCCCTGAGGCACGGTGTGGCAGCCCAAAGTGCCCATCAATGTACATGGAGTGGATGAGGGAGTGGGACCCTCCCAGCAGGGCCTCGAATTCGCCCACGTCCAGCCCCCCCTCGCGTATCTTGCTCTCCACAATCTTGAGTAAGTATTCTTGGGACCCTCGACACGCTGGGCAGGCGGCAAGGAGGTCGTGGTCCCAGAGGCCTGCATCCTGGCCCTCCCGGTGACTGGATCCATCTTCCATCCCTGCAGCACCGCCTTCTGCAGCCACGGACTGGTCCTCCTCTTCTGATACTGCATTTGAAGGGTATTCTCGGTCCATAGCCGCCGCCTCCAGGTCACGCCTGGCATCTGGGCTGCCCATCCCCAAGGTCAGGATGGTGAACTCATGCAATGCCCTGCTGATGTGCTTCGCCACCGTGTCAGGGGTCAGTTCGATGGCACACCCATTTCTGGAAACTCGTTTCATAAGACTGCGACTGAACGCTGCCACTCCCAGCCGGGGGCAGGCGTCCACAGTGTCTGAGAGGGACATCAGCAGATCCAGAGAATACAGGTACACCTTCTGCCCTGCAGCAACCCTGGACAAGTCCAACGGCTGCATCACGACAGGCAAACACGTCACAAGACATCTGTAAGCAGTCATACAATCAAAGCGGGCGACATCGTACCCGGACAGGCGTGCCAGAGAAGGCTCCCATCTCCAGAGGAGTCACGTGATGTGGGGTGGCCCCTTCGCCCCGTCCAATCACACACCTGCAGCGCAGCCGACGCCTCGTATTACTCCCACGATTGTAGAAACTATAGATACATACTTTCAGAGGACGCACCGATCGCAGCACACGATTGGGAGCTCCAATTCGTGGCAGAAATCCCAGGTCACTATGTGCACACTCCTGGACCTCACCTGGCTTGTGGCATAACTGCAGTGCCTGCAGTGGGAAGACAGTGTATTCACGCGTGACTGATAAATCTTCAATTCTGCATCTCGTCGGTCTTGCCTGATCTGCGCGTAGCCGTCGTCGTTGTACTCCATCAGGTGCAACATGCGAGGCCTCAACCAAACCCATGCAGCTTCTTCCCTCTCATTCTTGTAGCGCGACGTCCTCGCTCCCCGTGTGCCCTCCTCCGAGCGCCATACTGTCATCAAAGTCTCAGGCTCGTCCACATCGTACCCTCCGGCGTCCCCATGGTCGACGTAGACATCGTCCTCCCCTTCACAGTCTGGGGCGGGTTGCTCATGCACGTTCTCACTCCCACACGCTGCTGCGGGCGTCGGCCGGCCCTGTCCGCCAGAAGAATTACTCCTGCGATTTCTACGAGCCCTTTTCTTGGGAGGTTGCGGCTTGAGAAAGCTGATGTCGCGGTATTTCCTGCCGTATCTGATCTCTTTCCACACCAGTTTTCGAGGTCTCGGCATCCTGGCCACGTACGTTCACACCCCTTACGATATGACTTTTAAATGCAATTTTTAGCAAGAATCGCCCGAAAATTCTGAAAAAATCCCGCTGGCGCGGGGCTGACTGAGGGGGGAATCGCACGCTTGCGGTGACTCGCTCGACACCGGCATCCTGGCTATCAAGAGACCTTCCCCGACCCGGAAATGATTATTAAATGCGATTACAAGGGGTTTGAGCGCCGTGTATGAGGAGAGCCGGAAGATCGGTGGGATGACCCGCAAAACGGCACCACTCATTCGACAAGAACGGGCGGTGGCCCATAACCGGATCCACACCCCATTCTGTCCGCATTAGAACACCATGATGAGACCATGTGGACAGCGATTGGGGGCTGATTCACCTTGCATTCGGACCAGATAGGGGGTCTCATTCGGTGATGCGGACTTGGCGGAT
>PIVT01000806.1 GCA_003353845.1 Pseudomonadota bacterium
CGGAAGCTTGCAGTTCATGTGCGTCGCGGTCCACGTGACGGGATCGTTGCCTTTGGCTGCAGACAACACCAGCGCGGTTGCGCCCGTGGTATCGGTGCCTGGCATGGCCGACAGACTGCCATCGGTGAGTGCCACCCCGGGGTATTTGCCCGTTGGTATCGCACCGGTGAACTTGCCCATCAGGTTGTGGATGCTCTTGGTGTACTGGTCCAGTCCCCCCTTCCAGTTACGGTCCAGGTAGAAACCGCCGCCATCCACATTGTTGAAGGCCTTCACAATGCTGTCGTTGACCCTTTTAACCAGGAAGTCCACTTCGTCGATGTCGTTGCCGTATTTGGGAGCATCCTCATAACACATCTTCCTGACGTCTTCGTATCCTTCCCAGCTGGCCGCCATGGCCTACTTGAGTTTCTTCATGGTCAGCTTCTTCTTGTCGAAGACCAGGTCCTTGACCGCCATCAGCCCGTTGCCGGCATCCACCTGCCCAACAGAGATCTGGGAGACCGTGTAGTAGTTGGCCC
>PIVT01000807.1 GCA_003353845.1 Pseudomonadota bacterium
TCTCTGGCACTCCGACCGTTCCGACGCTGACTTTCCGCGACGGTGCTACCAGCGACGGTGGCGGTGCGATCGGCACTGGCGACCCGGTCGTTATCTCGGAGTGGAGTCCTGATTATTCAAGTGCAGGTTTGGGCTGGCAGGACAATATGACCTGGAAGATTCAGTATACCGTGCCTGCTACTCTGGCTGCTGATGTGAGCATCGCTTCGGTTGAGGTGGCGGGTCTAACTGACGCTGAAGGCCATGCGATTGATGAGGACAATGACACGGAGAATGTGTCGATCACGGTTACAGAGAACTCCGATCCGCAAGTTAGTGACGCGGAGACGAGCGATTCGGCCCCTGACCCGGGCGATCCGTTTATTTTAACGATAACATTTGACGATGAGATGATCGTCGATATCTCTGGCACTCCGACCGTTCCGACGCTGACTTTCCGCGACGGTGCTACCAGCGACGGTGGCGGTGCGATCGGCACTGGCGACCCGGTCGTTATCTCGGAGTGGAGTCCTGATTATTCA
>PIVT01000809.1 GCA_003353845.1 Pseudomonadota bacterium
AGCCGCCTTCCGGCCATCGCCAAAGCACAAAACCCTGTCAGCTTTGCTAAACCACCATGCCTCGATGCTGTCCATTCTCGTCCTCCCTTAATCTCTCCCTAACCATGCGCCAAAAGGCAACCCCCGTCAACCCCTAAATCCAGTCCTTCAAACCATCCCCCGTGATCTGGGCTGCAATATCGTATTTGTTGCGAAGCGATTTGATGATGTGCTCATCGACCGTGCCTGGTGCGCAAAAGTCAGCGTAGAGCACGCCGGAGCCCAGTTCTCCATGGTCCGCGCCGTCCTGTCCGATGCGATGATTCCGGTCCTCCGCTTGCAACCGTTCAAGCAGCTTGAAGCTGTTGGAATAGAAGCCCGTGGTCTTCGCTTTGTTCAGCGTCAAGCCCTCCGCGCCCTTCGCTGGGTTGCCAACAAAAAACTGCACATCCCCCGCATTGAAAGCCTGCTTGTTCCGGGCGCATGTGTCGTCATCGACCTGGCCATCGTACCGGACCGCGTCTTCCCCCAGGGCCTCTAC
>PIVT01000256.1 GCA_003353845.1 Pseudomonadota bacterium
GCCGTAACCATCGCAGCGCTGGAACGTGTGCGCAGGTCCTGGCCGCAGATTTAAACAGCCTGGATGGGCCGGAGTCCAAGGCGCGAGCAGCCGCTGCTTAATGCATCAACAGTCATAGTCCTGACACGTTGATTGTCTACGGATGAGAAACAAAGGATCACGAGTATGGCGGGGTGAAAGCCTCGCCTTTTTTCCAGCGGACAATGGTAAGTCGAGAGAACTATATGGAAGACCTTCACCACACTGCCATTCACGAAGCTGGGCATGCCGTCGCATCCATTAGGCTGTTTCCGAATGGCCATGGTGATACACTGACAATCCAACTAGATCCTGACGCAGGTACTACTGGGCACTTTCGCGCCGAAGACGTCTCATTTGCGGAGATCAGCGTGCCGGAAGAAGAAGCCGAGACGCGATTCCTAAACCACGCAGTCTATTGCTGCGCTGGCTATGGTGCGGTTCTTGCGGCAACTCAGGATATTCGGTCGGCGGAAACGGGTTGTGAACCCGATTTTGAGGAATCTGGCCGCTTTCTGGATGAGGGTAAAGCTAAGGCTGCTGAATTGATGTCACGCCCGGAGAACGTACAGGCCGTGAAGTATCTGGCCGACGAACTCTTGAGCTTTGGAGCATTGGACTGGGAGCAAGTTGTGGTTGCCGTTTCCGTTCCAGACGGTGAAGCGACTGAGCAGGAATATCGCGACTTTTTGAGTATCCGAAAAATCATGGCGAGTTGAGTGGTGCAATTCTCGAACCGATTTATCCGAAGTCATCACGCGAGCCGAGGCAATCATATTTGCTCGCGGTGAAGGCACGGCGGCTGATGGTTGGTTGATATACGGCGCTGCTCTGAATGAGGGGCGCAAGCTGTTTCCGAGTGATGAACAGTTTGGACAATGGCTAGTGTATTCCAAGTTGGAAGACACCGGGCACCCAGCAGACACAGCAGCTGCAATGTGGGCGGCAGATAACCCGGTGGCTTTTACTGCGACAAAAGAGACAAACCCCAACACCAGAACAGTGCGCGAATGTATTTGGTGACATGTTCGCGCACGCCCGCGCAAGGCGCGTTACGGGGTTTTAGGGCCAGCACGCGCGCAGGTGCGTTAGCGGCGATCAAGGACAAAGACGGCTTTGCTATACCGTATGCGCGCGCGCCCGCGTGTCCTGGAGTGTTAGGGCAGTTGTACGAGCGCGCCCGCTCGCGCGCATGATGGGGTGATATGGAAAGGTGCCATTGCGCCCATTTTTTTGCGTAACCCATGTACAGACACGTCAGTACATATGACGGATCAGTTCGCCAGGACACGTATTCACCTTCTTGACCCGGCCAGCGTCGGTGAAAGATGGCGAGAGAGTGCGACATTGGGGGCTTCTGGTTCTTGAAGGCATGGCGCTCGGCTGTTCAGCGTTTTCCAAGGGACGGTATGCCGGAGAGGGGCAAACGACCTATGAAAGCTGGGCGATTCTTCTAGATGTGTATCAGTTGCCTAGATACTGAAAATTGGGCTCTAGCGGAGCGGATTTGTCCCCCATATGTCCCCCAGAATCATATCGACGAGAGCCGAGGCAATTAGATTTCCACGTAACTGTTTGATTTTACTGGTGGCGGTGCAGGGACTTGAACCCCGGACACGCGGATTATGATTCCTATATGCTGCCTTGATATTATTGAAGAAAACCTCCAAACAGGACAAATACAACCCTAATAATAACAATAGGTTAGCTTCTGCTTCCCAACTGAAATTGGACCGTGATCTTCCCACATAATCCCTAAATGCAAATCACAGCATCAGTTTATGCACATTCACATCAGGGCAAACTTCTCTTGCTATTTCGCAGACATGAGGATGATGGGTGAGATAGATAACTTGCCCGGTTTCGCTCATCTGAGATAGCAGGCCAAGAGCTTCGGCTGTGCGGTCGTTGTCGAAGCTCTCCATGATGTCGTCTGCGATGAATGGCACCGGGCCATTGCTGCGAGCAAACTCGTGATAGCCGGCGATACGCAAGGCCAGGTAAAGTTGCGCGCGCGTGCCATCTGACAGCTGGTGCGCCTCCTTCGAACCACCGTCGGTCGTCAGCGAAACCAGCACCTCCCGTGAGCCGTCCGGTTGCCCTGCCAGTC
>PIVT01000257.1 GCA_003353845.1 Pseudomonadota bacterium
GAGGCGAGAGTGGAACTGCTGTGTGACTACGTCCGCTCCTCCGTGAAGGATGGGGCACCTTTGAAGAAGGACCTTGTGGTTCGCAAGACCGTGGCCAACCTGGTGACGGAGCTGGAAGTGGCGCGTGTGTTGGGACTCAACTTTGTGGCGCAGTCCATGAAGTCAGAAGCTGGCGGTGGGCCCGCTCCCACTTGTGAGGCCTCGGGCTACAAGCTCTACTCCACGGAGTTGTCGCAGCGCGTAGCCAGCGAGACCTTGAACATCGTCGGCCCCGGCGGTCAGTTGCGGGTGCATACGGACGAAGCGCCTCTGCAAGGTCGCGGTGACATCACCTATCGCTACACGGTCATCGACACCTTGGGTGGTGGAGCTTCAGAAATCCAGAAGAACATTCTGGCGCGCCGCAAACTTGGGCTGCCTAAAAATTTCTAAGAGAGGGTAATAAGAAAACATGTCCGGACATCTCCAAGGAATTACCGTCCTCAACCTGGCCAGTGTGGGTCCAGCCGCGCGTTGCGCGCGCATGCTGTCCGACTACGGTGCGAGCGTGATCAAAGTGGCCCCCACACCGCGCAAGGGAGGCGTGCAAATTCAGCCTCCCTTTCATACCTACAGCGCGAGCCGCGGCATGGAGCAGGTGCAAATCGACCTCAAGGCGGAAGAAGGCAAGGCCGCCTTTATGCGCCTGGCGGAGAAAGCCGACGTCGTCATTGAAAGCTTTCGACCCGGTGTCGTGACACGTTTGGGAATTGACTACGACGTCCTCAGCCAACTCAACCCGCGCCTTATCTACTGTGCCACCAGCGGGTTTGGTCAAGACGGCCCCCACTCGCAGTGGGCCGGTCACGATGTGAACTACCTGGCCGTGGGCGGATTTCTGGGCTGCACCGCCAAAGGAGAGCACGGTGTGCCTCCCCTACCCGGCGGCACCATTGCCGACAGCGCAGGCGGCGGCATGCACGCGGTCATTGCCGTCATGGCCGCGCTGGTGAACCGAGAGAAAACCGGCAAAGGCGAATACCTCGACGTCTCCATTGCCGACGGTGTGCTCAGCTTCATGGCCTTGTATGTGGATCAATACCTGGCCACGGATCACGAGGTGGGCCCGCAAACCGCCATGCTCACCGGTCGCTATGCCTGTTACAACACCTACCGCACGAAGGACGATCAGGGCATTTCCGTGGGCGCCATCGAACCCGCTTTCTGGAAGAACCTGTGCGAACTCACAGGTCTTGAGAAGTGGCTCAAACACCAAACCGATGACGAAGTGCGCGAACAAGTCATCGCAGGCTTCCGCGAAGTCTTCCTCACCAAGACACGAGACCAATGGACGGAACTGCTAGCGGACAAGAACACCTGCGTGGCGCCCATTTTATCCATGTCCGAAATTGCAGGAGACTCTCAGTACCAGGCACGTGGTGCCTTCGTGGAAGCAGTGCACCCTGAAAAGGGTTCCTTCCAACAAGTGGGTCCCGTGCTGGCCGGCGGTGATCGCAGCGTCAAGAGTTACGAGGTGCCTGATCTCAGTGTCACCGACACCGAACGAATTTTTAGTGAAGCGGGCATGAGCCCCGAGGAAGTGAGCAAGCTGCGCGAAAGCGGCGTACTTAACTAAATCATTTTCAGCACCTGCTGCACTGTAAGCATCTGGGGCTTATAAAGAGAAGGAAAGGATTCCACCAATGGATCTCGATTTCACCGAAGAACAAGACATGTTGCGCGAGATGGTCAAGGGTATGTGCGCCGAGTTTGCCCCGCTGGAAACCGTGCGTGCCTGCGAAGACGATCCCAAGGGCTATCCCGATGAGTTTTGGAAGCAGCTTGCTGAGCTCGACCTCTTGGGACTCACCATTCCCGAGCAGTACGGTGGATCGGAGCAAACCTTCTTGGAAGCCGCCGTGGTCTACGAAGAGTTCGGACGCGCCCTGGCGCCCTCGCCTCACTTCGTCAGTTCCATTCTTTCGGCACAGGCTTTATTGAAAGCCGGTAGCGAAGAGCAGAAGAAAACCTGGCTCACAAAGATTGCCTCGGGCGAAGCCATCCTCACCCCGGCCTGGATCGAACCCGACAATGGCTACGGCGAAAAAGGCGTGCAACTGGAAGCCAAAGCCTCCGGCGACGAC
>PIVT01000258.1 GCA_003353845.1 Pseudomonadota bacterium
TATATCTCCAAGGGAAGGGATGGATGCCCGTACGGGCAAGATGCGCAGCGGCAAGCGTTTATTGTAGCGGTAATCGGGAGGGCGAGGCTGGGCTGATGAAAACCCCATGAACATGGGCAGATTGGGGTTGCTAGGTTTTCAAAAAACTGTTGCGCTACCTTTGTGTAAAACGTTGGAACACATGTCCAATGCGAAGGAGCGCAACAGTGACCACATTATGTTCGAAATCTTGGAAGGATTACAAGTCGTCTTGGCGGGCGTTGGTATGGATTTGGCGACGAAGGCGAGAAGATAAAAAACGCGATTACAAAGTACTCGAACAGAGATGGAAGGAGGCTTTGGAGCAACGAACTCAGTGCGAGACGGTGATTCAACAACAACAGCAGACAATTCGCCAACTCAAGGAACAAGTCCGACGCCTCGAAGCCGAGTGGCAACGGGCAACTTGCCAGTTGCCTCCCGATCCGCCCATCGCAACACACGGCTATGGAGCCCGAATGGTTTGCGTTGCGGCGAACCTTGCGAAGGTAATTGGGTTTCGAGCGACCGAGCGGGTCTTGAATATCCTGTTTGCATGGCTGGAGATCGAACAGAAGATTCCCGACTGGACGACGATTCGCATTTGGTTGCAACGACTGGGAGTGGCGGCCGTAGCGGAACCGGTCGAGCAGGCGGACGATTGGATTTGGATGGTCGATCACTCCAATCAGATTGGCCCTGAAAAAGCGTTGGTCGTGTTGGGGGTGCAGGCTTGTAATCTACCTCCACCGGGAACCACCTTAAAACATGAGGATGTTCACGTCCTGAGAGTCCAACCGGACACGGATTGGAAGCGAGAAGACATGGAGACGGTTTATAACGAGTTGGCCGAGCAATATGGAGCGCCCCGATCGCTGCTGATGGATGGGGCGGCGGAGTTGCGTGAAGGTGCGAAAACCCTTCAAAAACAGCGGCCTGACACGATTGTACTTCACGATTTTAAACACAAGGCGGCCAACTTGTTCAAGGCGATTCTTGGCAACGACGAACGGTTCGCGGAATTCATGTCGCTTGTGGGGAGAACGCGCAGTGCGATTCAACAAACCGAACTGGCGCACCTGTCGCCGCCAAGTATCAAACAGAAGGCCCGGTTCATGAACATGAAAGCCCGGTTGCGTTGGGCAGCGACAATGCTGTGGTTGTTGGAGCATCCCCAGGCCCAATCGCGTCAGTGGATGACGGCCGAGCGATTGGAACAGAAGCTCGGTTGGTTACGGGCGTTTGCGGACAACTTGGCTGTCTGGTGCGAGTGCGAAGAGGTGATCGAAAAGGGCGTGAAGTTTATCAACGAACAGGGCCTGTTTCATGGCGCCGCCAGCCAACTGCGGAATGTGTTGGGATCGGTATCTCACACGACCAGCCAACGTTTGGCCGAAAAACTGATCGACTTCGTCGCCGCGGCGGAAGCCAAGCTGAAGCAGGGCGAGCGTTTACCGATGAGCACGGAGATATTAGAATCGTCATTCGCTCTTTACAAACAATTGGAGCGTCAACATTCCAAGGGGGGCTTCACAAGTTTGCTTGCCAGTTTCGGCGCCTTGCTACAAGACCACACCCCGGCGACGGTTCGTGAGGCGCTCTTGCGGGTATCGGTGAAGGATGTCAACGACTGGGTCGCAGAAAACCTCGGCAACACCCTGACTTCCAAGCGTCGAGCAACCTACAATGAATTCAAATCAAGCACCGAAAGCGCAACAACAGTCGCCTTAACCATTTAGAGGTTTTCATCAGCCCAGGGCGAGGCTCCCGCCGAGCTTGAGGCGGTATTCGCTTGGAAAACCACATTAGCTCAGCGGGAGCTTCGCCCTCCCATCTCACTTCACCAACCGGGCGTTGAGCCAGTTGGCGTGGTCGAGTTCGTCGGCGCGGTCGGCGAAGTCGACGATTAAACTGATTTGCTTTGCCTTGCCAAGCGGGACGGAGATGGATACCGGCTTCTCGCTGCCTCGGATGACGGGGCTTTTGTAGACTTCCGTGCCGTCCAGCTCGACGTGGTATGTCACGCTTCCCCCGAGTCGAGCACCTGCGTCGACGGCCAAGTCGGCCTCGAATCGTTTGTACTCTCCGTCGAGTTGATAC
>PIVT01000810.1 GCA_003353845.1 Pseudomonadota bacterium
CAGCCTCGGAATGGAAGGCATGGCGAAGAGTCCACCGTCGAACCGTGACTCCAGCGGAAATCATCGTCGAGGTGCGTGTATGAATGATGAGAGTGTCTGACAATCTGGTCGTTGCCTCCGCTCCGAGAGCAATTGTCCGAAAGGTTGCGATGCTCGAGGATGGCGAAGTGTCTTGCCGTTGCTAACCTGTGCCGCGACCATCTTGCGACTTGCGGCATTTTGCGGCGCGTGAGGAAATCATCGGCGAATTGATTAGAATACCTTCAACAGCTGCCCGCCGCAACGCCTCCTCGCATGATAACTCCGGAGCCTGCTACTGAAACGTTTCACGTCGCGCGAGAGGTATGACGAGCTTGCACGACTCTGCCCGATGCGAGCATGACTGGGTGGGCTTCTGCACCAAGGAAATGTTAAGTGGCTCGAATCGCAAGGCCAGCTCCTAGATTAACAGCTCGAGGCCTTTTCGGCCCTTGCGACCTCGCTCGAAGACTTCCACAGCCGCCTCGATTGGCCAA
>PIVT01000811.1 GCA_003353845.1 Pseudomonadota bacterium
ACGATGGGTAGCCGGCCTGAGAGGGTGTCCGGCCACACTGGGACTGAGATACGGCCCAGACTCCTACGGGAGGCAGCAGTCGAGAAGCTTCGGCAATGGGCGAAAGCCTGACCGAGCGACGCCGCGTGAGCGAATGAAGGCCCTATGGGTTGTAAAGCTCTGTCAGATTGGGAAGAAAACTTCGTGGTCAATACCCACGAAGCTTGACGGTACCATCAGAGGAAGCACCGGCTAACTCCGTGCCAGCAGCCGCGGTAATACGGAGGGTGCAAGCGTTGTTCGGATTCACTGGGTATAAAGGGTGCGCAGGCGGTCTGATAAGTCAGAGGTGAAATATGCCGGCTCAACCGGCAAACGGCCCCTGAAACTGCCAGACTTGAGTCCGGGAGAGGATGGTGGAATTCCTGGTGTAGCGGTGAAATGCGTAAATATCAGGAGGAACACCAATGGCGAAGGCAGCCATCTGGCCCGGTACTGACGCTCAGGCACGAAAGCTAGGGGAGCGAACAGGATT
>PIVT01000812.1 GCA_003353845.1 Pseudomonadota bacterium
CAAAACGTCCGTATATTTTTAAACGGCACGACTTTCACGCTTGTAAAAGCTGTATCTGGTGCGTGGTCTAAATATGCATCTTTTTGCACCAATGAATCTATAATGTCTGCTTTTAGTGCGCCAAAATTCAAAATAATTAAAAAATCTAAGTGGCATTTTGACTGCAAATTTTTGTTTTGTTTACACCACATTTGCTGGCGTGAACAACAAAACGAATGCGCCTAGACTGCGTTGGACATACGCGCAGAGTTGCGCCGCGTCACGCGACGCGAATCGCGCGCGTAATCACAATATTTCGCATTCGCGCATTTCTGACTCATTATTTCCCGCCAATTTACTAAGCTGTCTTGAGCCATGTGACTTTTTAGAGTTGAAAAGAGTGAAATAAATCAAGCAAAAATACAAGTAAATATTAGGAAGTTGTATTTGTATCAGTTTCAAGTGAAAGAATACATCTTAGTGTTGATAAATATCAAGAAATCTCAAATTCGGGCGTGGACGAATGAGTCTTCCA
>PIVT01000037.1 GCA_003353845.1 Pseudomonadota bacterium
TTGCTGAATATCGAGAATGCCCTCGACCGCTTCCGTTTGGAGGAAGAGAATCGAAAGCTGCGCGCGAATGTTGTGCGTGCCCACGAGATCTTGGGCGAATCCCAGGCCATTACACAGGTGAAGGAGCAAATCGAAATTGCGGCACCGACCAATGGTTGGGTGTTGATCACCGGCGAGAATGGAACCGGAAAAGAATTGGTTGCTCGACAAATTCACGTGCAAAGCAAGCGCGCGGATCAACCTTTTGTCGAAGTGAATTGTGCGGCCATCCCGGAAGAATTGATTGAATCGGAGTTGTTCGGGCACGAAAAAGGAGCCTTTACGGGCGCCATTCAGCAGAAGCGCGGGCGTTTTGAGTTGGCCGATCACGGCACCATCTTTTTGGATGAAATCGCCGACATGAGCCTGAAGACACAGGCAAAGATTCTCCGCATTTTACAGGAGCACACCTTCGAGCGCGTCGGAGGCGTGGACACAATCAATGTCGACGTACGTGTGATTGCCGCGACCAACAAGAACTTGGAGAAAGAGATTATCGACGGACATTTCCGCGAAGATCTTTATTACCGACTCAATGTGATCCCTTTTCAAGTTCCACCCTTGCGCAAGCGTCGAGAAGACATACCGCTTTTGGTCGAGCGCTTTATCGCAGAATTTTGTGCGGAGTCGGGTGCCAAGCGCAAGACGGTTGCGCCGCGTGCGATGAAGATCCTGGAAAACTATTCATGGCCCGGAAATGTGCGTGAATTGCGAAATCTTATGGAGCGTTTGGTGCTCATGACACCGGGCGATCAAGTCAAGGCGACGGACATGCCTGATAACTTGCAAGATCCCTCGCGCAGCGTCGCGGGGGAGGAAGACAGTCTAGAGGGCGCGCGCAAAGCCTTTGAGCGCAAATTTTTGTTGGCCAAGCTACAAGAAAATGGATGGAATATTTCTCGAACCGCTGAGGTCATCGGCATCGCGCGCGAAAGTCTCTCTCGCAAGATCAAAACCTTTAAAATCGAAATCCAGCGTGACTAGCCGTCCCTATAAACGCTGAAGGAAAGCTGAGGAGATAGAGGTGGTGGCCAGTTCGGAAGCAGCACTCGCAGGATCGCCAACGCGATCAGATGCCGAGGTCGTATTCAACCGCGATGAGGGCGCCGACAATTGGAGAATGCGACTGCGCGTTCCGGGGTGGCCCCGGCAGACGGCACCCGGTCAGTTCGCCATGTTGACACCGGGCGGGTTGACCAAGTTGAGCAGCGACCCCTTGCTTCCGCGCCCCATGGCTGTCTATCGCGTATTTACCGAAGCTGGCGGCGCAGAGGTTGAGTTCCTTTACAAAGTGGTGGGAAGAGGCACCACCTTATTGTCCCAGGCCGAAGCCGGTGAAGTGGTGGGCGTCGTGGGACCCTTGGGCCAGGGCTTTTCTTTACCGCCATCGAAGGGTAAAGCTGTCTTGGTGGCGGGGGGTACGGGCGTGGCGTCGGTGTACGAGTTGGCCGCGCTCGCCTGTGAAAAATCTGAGGTTTGGTTGCTCATGGGCGCTCGTTCCGCGGCAGATTTGGGAAACCTGGAGGATTTTGAAGCTCTCCCGCTCAATTTGGAAATTGCCACGGAGGATGGCAGTCGCGGTCATCGCGGTTTGGTCACCGAGTTGATGGGCGCGGCCGGACTGGATGGGGAAGAGAAACTCACCCTCTATGCCTGCGGTCCGACACCCATGATGCGCGCCGTCGCGAAGTTGGCGGCTGAGCGTGGGCAGCGCTGTTTCGTTTCTCTGGAGAATCCCATGGCCTGTGGTTTTGGTGTGTGTTTGGGTTGTGCCGCACCGCGCAGCGATGGCGGGTTTTCCCTGGTGTGTCGGGATGGTCCGGTATTCGACGCTTGTGAAATCGACTGGGAGAATCTGTAGATGACAAGCGACGGCGCAAAGCCAGGGGCGGCAAGTGTGGATACATCAGTCAATGTAGGCGGAATTCAACTACGGAATCCGGTGCTTACGGCATCAGGCACCTTTGGCTATGGAACGGAATTCGCTGCGTTTATGGATCTGCGCAAGATCGGTGGCTTCGTCGCCAAGAGCCTCACCTTGGAGCCGCGATCTGGAAACATGCCCGCACGCATCGTTGAAACCCCCAGCGGTATGATGAATGCGATCGGGATTGAGAATGTGGGTGTCGAGGCGTTCATTCATGAGAAACTTCCCCAGATTCCCGAAGAAGTACCTGTTGTGGCCAGCGTTTTTGGTACTGATCCCGAAATGTATGCCGAGACCTGTCGCCGATTGTCCGACGTGCCACAGATCAAAGGCCTCGAGATCAACGCCTCTTGCCCTCACGTGAAAAGCGGGGGGATCGAGTTCGGGCAGAACCCCAAGGTGTTGGCTGAGTTGGTCCGCGTGACGCGCAAGGCCACTTCCATCCCCTTATTGATCAAGCTCTCACCCAATGTCACCAGCGTGGCTGAGATGGCCAAGGTGTGCGAAGCGGAGGGGGCGGATGGCATTTCGCTGATCAATACCGTGCAAGCACTTGAAGTCAATATCGAAACGCGCCGACCCGTTTTGCGCAACGTCTTGGGCGGGCTCTCGGGCCCGGCCATCCGGCCCATTGCCCTGCGCATGGTTTGGCAGGCCGCCCAGGCCGTGAAAATCCCCATCTGCGGGATTGGTGGAATTGCCACGGGCGAGGACGCTGTGAAGTTCCTGCTGTGCGGGGCGACAGCCGTGCAGGTGGGGACGGCGAATTACGTAAATCCCAAGGCAGCACAGGAGGTTGCGGAGGGTTTAGTGGCCTACGCGCAGGCTCAGGGGGTCTCGGCGCTGAGGGATCTCATCGGCGCTCTGGAATTGCCGGAGAGCGGCTAGCCAGACCTTCCCACGAGCTCCTTCTTTAATACCGTTGCTTTCGCTGCGGGATAGACATGGATTTGCTTGCGGCTGGGTTTAAGGTCCGATACGGTTCGCGCGAGTCAATTTGTGGCTCCGTTTGGACTCCGTCTTTAGCGGCTTGGAAGTGGACCTTATCGTCCGCTTTTTTTGTTTGTAGACAGGAAATCCGTGTATCAGGATATTCCGGAGCAGTACAAAGAGATGGTGGAGCCTGTGGTCGATGAGCACGGGCTTGAGTTGCTTGACATTGAAATTGCTGGTGGCCGTGGGCCGAAACTGATTCGCATCACAGTGGATACACCCGCTTGCGACGGACGGGTAGATATCGAGCACTGCGCGAAAGTGTCCAGGGAAATCGGGACGTTGCTGGATGCATCGGGTATGATCGACGCCCCGTATCAGCTGGAGGTGTCCTCGCCGGGCTTGAATCGGAAGTTGGCGCGGGCCAAGGACTTCGCGGCCGTATGTGGCAGCAAGGTTCAACTGGAGACGCGGCGACCCTTGCAGGGGCGAAAGCGTTTTCGGGGCGAGTTGAAGAGCTTTGAGGCGGGGCTAGCTCAACTTGATGTCGATGGTGACGAAATTGAAGTGGCTTTGGGCGACATCGCCAAGGCCAGTGTGATGTACGAGTTCAGCAACTCTGATTTTGAGAGCGCAGCGTTAGCGACGTCCGCCAAAGCAGAGAAAAAAGCCGAGCGTAAAGCAGAACGGCAGTTGGAAAAAGAAGGTAAAAAGAAGGTTAAAAAGGGTCACGGTCGGCACAGTGGAAGACACAAACGCCTCACCGATCCTGAAGAAAAATAATTTTGCAGCGACTCATAGAATGGGTGCTGTGTAGGTTCGACAGAAACAAAAGTCGACAGAGCTAGACGGAGAATTCCTATGTTGCCGGGTTTGACACGCGAGATCGACGCGATCGCCAAGGATAAAGGGTTGGAAAGAGCGGTTCTTACCGAAGCGCTCGAAGAGGCCGTCGTACAGGCTGCGCGCCGAGAGTTTGGTGGTGAACAGGAGCTGGAAGCGCACTTCAACGCCGAGTTGGGTGAGATCGAGTTGTTTGCTTTTCGCGAAGTGGTGGAAGAAATCCACAACCCGGAACTAGAAGTCGATCTGGACAGCGCGCTTCAGTATGACGCGGAAGCGGAGATTGGTGACGAGATCGGTGTCAAGCTAGACACCTCGGGCTTTGGCCGCATCGTTGCCCAAGCTGCCAAGCAGGTGATTATTCAACGCGTGCGCGACGCCGAGCGCGAACTCGTGCACGAAGAGTATTCCGACCGCAAGGGCGAGGTCGTTAACGGCATCGTTCGACGCTTTGACAAGGGATCCATCATTGTTGACTTGGGACGTGCGGAAGCCATTTTGCCAGCCAAGGAGCAAGTGCCCCGGGAAACCTATCGCCCCAACGATCGCGTGCGAGCTTACGTGGCCGAGGTAAACAAAGAATCACGCGGGCCCCAGATTGTGTTGTCCCGAGCTTGCATCGACTTTTTATTGAAGCTCTTTGCCCAGGAAGTACCAGAGATTCACGAAGGCGTGGTCACCATTGAAGCCGCTGCGCGCGAACCCGGCGCACGAGCCAAGATTGCCGTGGCTTCGCGTGACAATGATGTGGATCCTGTGGGTGCTTGTGTGGGCATGCGTGGCAGCCGCGTACAGACCGTGGTGCAAGAACTGCGCGGTGAGCGCATCGACATCGTCCCGTGGAGTCCCGACCCTGCGCGCTATGTCTGCAACGCTTTGGCACCCGCTCAAATTTCAAAAGTGATTATCGACGACGCAAACCAGTCCATGGATGTCATTGTGGCCGATGACCAGCTTTCATTGGCCATTGGTCGGCGTGGGCAGAACGTGCGCCTGGCGGTTCAGCTCACCGGTTGGAGCATCGATATCAAGAGTGAATCCAAGATGCGCGAGGTTGCTCGCTGGCTTTCCGAGGCCATTGCCGAAGTGGCAGGTTGCGGGGACCCCGAAGCGGAGATCCTGTTGCAACAGGGCATCATGTCTTTGGAAGATCTCTCTGAGTGTCAGTCGGAACTGTTGACGCAATTGCCAGGTATTGATGAGGAAGGTGCGCAGAACGTGAAGGCGAAGGCGCTTGAGCTCGTCGAACGCAGAGATACGGAAGAACAAGAGCGTGTTGTAGCGGAGGCTGAAGCCGCCGCTCAGGCCGCGATTGCAGCGGCAACACCTGCCGCTGAGGAAGCGGTATCAGACGAAACAGCTGAAGCCGCTGCTCCTGCCGAAGAGTCCTCGGAGACGGAAGAAGCAAGCCCAGCCGAGGATTCCTCGGAGACGGAAAAAGCAAGCCCAGACGAGGATTCCTCGGAGACTACGAACGGTTAAGCCGGTCGCCGACAAGTCGCCATCACAAGGGTGATCGCGAGTTCGGTGTGAACAAGAGAATCGAAGAAGACCGTATGGCGAAGGTTAGAGCATATAAGATCGCCGAAGAGCTAGGCATAGAGCGAAATGAGTTTGTCGCCAAGGCGAAGGAACTCGGCGTGGAATTGCGCAGTGCCATGGCCTCCGTTGAAGATGAAGATGCAGAGCTCTTAAGGCGCAAGCTTGGAGAGAATAAAAAGGTCGAGCGAGAGACTCGTCGCGTTGAGACAAAAGGCGGTTCCGCGGTACTTCGTCGCCGTAAGAAGGTTGTCGCACCCGAGCCTGAACCGGCTCCCGTTGTCGAAGCCCCCGAAGAAATTGCGCCGGAAGAGGTCGAGTTGGCCACCACCGCTAGCGTGGAAGAATCGGCTGAAGCGGCAGCTCCCGAATCCATTGCAGAAGAGGCTGCGGCTGAAGGACTGGCGCCAGCGCCTGTAGCTGCAGAGGACCAAAAGCCGGGTGGCAAGAGAGCTGTGGTTCCCGGTACACCAGAGATCGCCCCCGAACGAGAAAAGAAGCGTGTCCGCAAGCGCGTCGTGGTAGAGGGCAATTTGCAGGAGCAAGAAAAGCTTGCTCGCCAGGTTACCGGCCGCAAGTTTGGGGCGAAGCTGGCCGTCGTCGAGACGCGCCAGGGAGTATCGCCGCGCAAGAAACGACGCGATGCGCTCGCACGGCCCGCCGTGAAGTCGATTTCGCAAGCCAAGAAGATCGTCCGCGTCGATGGTACGATTTCGGTCCAGGAATTGGCTGCGCAACTGGGTGAAAAAGCGCCAGTCGTGCAGGGCAAGCTCATGGGTATCGGCGTGATGGCCTCCATCAACCAGATGTTGGATTTTTCAACCGCGGAACAACTAGCAAAAGAATACGACTACGAAGCTCGGCAGGTTGGATTTCAAGAAGAAGTGGTGTTGGCCAGTTCCGCAGCAGCGGTGGAAGATGAGTTGTTGGTGGCACGGCCACCGGTGATCACTGTGATGGGTCACGTGGACCACGGGAAGACCTCGTTGCTGGATGCGATTCGCAAGGCCAAGGTAACCGAAGGCGAGGCGGGTGGGATTACGCAGCACATCGGTGCTTACCAGGTCACCATCAAAGACAAGATTCTCACCTTCATTGATACGCCGGGCCACGAGGCCTTTACCACCATGCGTGCGCGTGGCGCTGACGCGACAGATTTAGTGGTGTTGGTGGTGGCAGCGTCCGAAGGTCCTATGCCGCAAACGGTTGAATCGATTAATCACGCGCGCACTGCCGGTGTCCCCATTATTGTCGCCGTGAATAAATGCGATTTGCCCGATGCGAACCCCGGCCTTACCCGCCAGCGCCTCTTGGAGCACGAGCTGGTGCCTGAAGAGTTCGGTGGCGACGTGTTATGTGTCGAGGTCTCGGCCAAGACGGGCGACGGTATCGATAAACTCTTGGAATCCATTGCCTTGCAGTCAGAGATGTTGGAACTCAAGGCCGATGCCAATCGTCCCGGTGCGGGTGTGGTATTAGAGGGCAAGTTGGATAAGAGTCGTGGCCCTGTGGCCTCCATTCTGGTTCAAAGTGGGACGGTCAAGAGAAGCAATTTCCTGGTCGCCGGAACTGCCTGTGGTCGGATCCGTGACGTGCGAGATGAAGACGGTAAGCCCGTGAGCGAGGCAGGTCCTTCGCGTCCGGTTGAGGTGCTGGGTCTTTCTAGCGTGCCCGAAGCCGGGCAGGCTTTCAACATTGTTGAAAACGAGCGTGCGGCCAAGGAACTGGTGGCTTATCGCGAAGGTGAAATCAAGAAGAAGAGCGAGCAGTCAACACGCCCCGTAGTTTCTTTGGAGGCATTCTTTGCCCAGGCGGAAGGGTTGGGGCCCAAGGAACTCAACATCGTGCTCAAGGCCGATGTACAAGGGTCCGTTGAAGCTCTGCGCGATTCGCTTGAAAAACTCTCCACGGAAAAGGTTGGCGTCAAGGTTTTGCACAGCGGCGTGGGTGGAATTACCGAAAGTGATGTCATGCTGGCGGCAGCCAGTGAAGCCATCATTATTGGTTTTGCCGTGCGTCCCGATGTGCCGGCGCGCAAAGCAGCCGATAGCACTGGCGTAGATGTCCGTACCTACAAGGTGATTTACGAGGCCTTGGATGAGGTGCGCACGGCCATGGCTGGCTTGTTGGCACCCACGCGTCATGAAGTATCCCAGGGTCGCGCTGAGGTTCGCGAAGTCTTTGTGATTCCCAAGATCGGCTCCATTGCCGGTTGCCAACTCTCCGACGGTTTCGTGAAGCGCAACTCTCTTTGCCGCGTTGTACGCGACGGTGTTGTCGTGTACGAGAGCAAGGTGAGTTCCTTGCGACGCTTCAAGGACGATGTGTCTGAGGTGAAGCAGGGCATGGAGTGTGGTATCGGTGTCGAAAACTTCAATGACCTGAAGGTGGGTGATGTGATCGAGGCCTTTGAAATGGAAGAGCGAGTGGCCACCCTGGAGTAAGGGCTTTAAACAGGTTGTATTCGGGCTGCTGCCCTCCTGTTCTTGTTTAGCCAATAGACGGTCAACCCAATAGGGCCAACCCATTAAACTGAACATTTGCGCAGAGAGACGAATCCTGCTCGGAGAACTATAGATGTCGCGTAGGAGCGAACGGGTCGGAGAACAACTGCGCTCTGAGATGTCCCGGCTTTTACAGGCCGAGGTGACAGATCCCCGTATCGGTTTGGTGACCTTGATGCGCGTCGAAGTTGCCGCAGACTTATGTTCGGCCAATGTGTTTTGGAGTGCGCTGGGTCAAGACCCGGAACAAGACGTGGACAAGGTCGAGGAAGTGCAGGAAGGCTTGGAAAGTGCCAAGGGTTTTCTGCGTCGACGACTGGCTGAAGAGCTGCCCCTGCGCCGCGTTCCTGAAATTACCTTTCGCCATGACGCGTCCTTCAAATTGGGCAGTCGTACTCTCGATATTTTAAACGAGATTGAGAATGAGTCGAAGAGCTAGAGGAAAGCGAAGAGAACGTCCCGGTCCCTCGGGATTCGTTGTGGTGGATAAACCTTCGGAATGGACCTCTCACGATGTGGTGGCCAAGGCGCGAAGTTGGTTTGGGACTTCGCGTGTCGGGCATTTGGGCACCTTGGATCCTCTGGCTACGGGTGTACTCCCTTTGGCCATTCGCGATGCAACCAAATTGATTCCCTTTTTGGAAAAAGCAAAAAAGCGTTACACCGCGACTTTTCTATTAGGAGTCGAGACCAACTCTTTTGATTCCGATGGAGAGGAGACGGCGCGCTTTGATGGTGAGCTGCCTTCGGCAGATGAGATCGCAGCCGCGATGAGGCAATTTGAAGGTGAGATCGAGCAATTGCCCCCCATGTTCAGCGCGGTGAAAATCGGTGGCGTGCCCTTGTATAAGCTGGCGCGCAAAGGGGAAGAAGTCGAGCGCGAGTTGCGCAGCGTGCAGGTTGAAAGTTTTGCTCTTCATCACTGGGTAGCTCCGCGTGCAGAGATTGAAGTGGCGTGTTCTTCCGGAACCTACGTGCGCACATTGGCTTTCGACTTGGGTCGCGCCTTGGGATGTGGCGCTCATGTCGAATCCATGCGGCGCACGGAGAGTTCTCCCTTTGCCATTGAAGAGGCGCTGACCCTGGAAAAAATAGGTGAGGCCTTTGAAGAGGGTTGCGTCGACAGCTTGGTGATTCCGCCCGAAGAACCCTTGGGCTTGCCGCTGATCCAATTGTCCGTGCTTCAACTGGATCGCGTGATGAATGGCTGTGAGATTCCCGCGACGGATACCAACTCAGTCCCGGGAGCACGCTTCGCAGCACTCACACCCAAGGGTAAGCTTTGCGCAGTGTTGGAGATGCGTCCCAATCGCCAGCTGGCTCCCATGCGTGTGTTCCCACAACTGGCGTCCTGACCTCACCCTCGCTTAATCCATTACCGCAATGGCATCCACCTCGACGAGCATTTCGTCAAAGGCCAGGCGCTCTACACCGACGAAGGTAGAGGCGGTGAGAAGGTATTGGCCGTCCAAGGCCTCAGTCATGCCTTGGATAAACGCGCCCAGAACCTCTTCCGTTGAGTTGACTACGTAAAACGTTGCCTTCACGACGTGCTCTAGATCGGTGCCCGCTGCAGTCAGGGCGGCTCGTAAATTGGTGAAGGCTTGCTTGAACTGGAGATAGTGATCGTTGGCCCCCACGAGCTTGCCGTCGGTGTCGTAGGCACCTTGACCGGCAATGTAGACTGTCGTTGTGCCTGTTGCCTTGACCACATGGATGTAGCCCTGCGCTTCGGGGAGGGTGGGTGGATTGATGTGTTCGATGGTCATGATCACTCCTGAGAGGTTTTGAAAAAATATTTCTCCATGAGGGGCGCTCTATTCTATGAGCTCGACCGGGTCTCCAATGGAAACTTCACCCGGTGTAAGCACGGACAAGGCCGAGCCCAACTCGTGACCGGTTTCGCGAACCAAGGTTCGCATGATACTCGTATCCTTGGGCAAGTCGTCTTGTTCCCAAGTCACCATGGCGCAGCGCATCATACCTCGCACCGCTCGCAATCGAACGTCTCCAATGCGAAGTTCGCGACCGCTCCAGGCATGTTCCGGCAAGCCAGCCAGGCCCTCCGGACTTTCGATTAACAGGTTGGGTCGAAAGCGACGCACATCGATGTGTGAGTCGGGCGATAGCCGTGCGATTTCTTCAAGTGACGCTGTGGTGAGGGCGTGGATTTCAAATGCGTCAAAGTAGGTTCCCAGCGGTGAAACGTATTGAAAGAGTTCCGGGGGCACGTCGTTGAATGAAGGCAGAGGTTCATCGGGTAACAAGCCGCACTCAATGCGCACGGTTTGCTCCAGGTCTTCGACGCTGTCAGCTCGCTTGTAATGATCGAGATTCTCTGCTGGCTGTCGTTGGACGAAGAGAAGTTCTTGTCCCAGGCTTTCCGAGAGTTTTGCTGAGGCTTCGGGATTGTCGCTGCGAATGAACTCACCATGGGGCAGCTGTACTTCAATGGTTGGTGTGCGGGCACCCACAGGTTCTTCAAGATAACGCGCGCTGCACTGCAACAGGCCGGGCATGCGCTTGGCGTTTCGCACCTGGCCCATTTGGATATCCCAGGTGGCCCAGCCGCGATCACCCGGAATGCCATAGGTCGTTTCAATTCGACAATTTGATAACGCTTCACCTCGCATGGATTTCACGGGGTAGCGCCAGATTTCTCGAATCGTCCCAACCTGCATACTTTTCCTTGGCAAGGTTCCGCTCTCGAAGAACGGTGTTTGAAGTTATTCGACGATGTACCCCAATGCCTCGAGTTTCTTTTGCAACTGGGGAGAGATCTCTTGAATCTCGCTCTCAATTTCGTGGGCAAAGGTTTTGCGTGCAAGCTCGAGCAGTTCTGCCGTTTTCACGGGTTGTTCTTCAGCAACATTATTTTGCATGTCGGTGTCGAGTTTTAAGTCATAAAGTTCAACTTGGCGTTCTTCCTCTTCTTCGTGTCCATTCCAGTAGAGCGCAAAGTCGTTGGTTTGATACAGGTACCAATCGTATCGATAGCGACCACCGACGAGCGTGACCCAGTCCCTCCGTCTCCAGGCCTTGGCCAGGATCACGGTTTCCGGCCGCTCTTTGCCTTGGATCAAGGGGAGCAGGGAACGCTCGCTCTGTTCAATGTCAGCCAGATCGAGCAAAGTGGGGTAGAGGTCGCGCAACTGCACGGGTTCAGAGACACGGGTGCCCAGAGGAATTTTCTCGGGCGCAAAAATGACCAAGGGGACGCGCAAAATGGGCGGGTCGACAAGCACCTGATGGCCGATATGTCCGCGTTCACCCAGGGATTCACCATGATCGGAAGTGACGACAACAATGGATTCGCCCTCGCGTTCGCTCCAAGCCGTAAAGACGGTTTTGAAGAAGAAATCAGCAATGTTCACCCCGGAAGTGTACAACTGCCGAATGGACTGCATGTCCTCTTCGCTTACGTCAAAGTCCCCCCGAATGAAGTGGGTTTGTCCACTTAGTTTGTCACCCTCAGCGTGGCCCACCTCAAGTTCGACTCCCTTCAATTCGCCTTTAAGTAAGTAGGGCCGGACCCATTCGGGGGAGGTCTCGGGGTCGAGGAAATCTTGGTTGGGAAGCTGAAACCTGCCGGGGAGTTCGTAATAGGGACTGTGGGCCGGCACGAGGTTCACAAAGAGAAACAACGGTTTGTCTTCTTTGTGGTCGGCTGCGATTTCTTTGAGGGAATCTTGCAGGGTGAACTTGTCCCCGCCTGTCTTGACCACGTCAAACCCACGCATGAGTCCGAGTTCTTCGGAGAGCCAATCGTTGGAAGTGATGGCGACCGTGCGGTAGCCAGCGGCCGAAAATTTCTCGGCCAGGGTCGGTAGGTCCTGGCGGAGCGAGGTAACATTGGACTTGGTACCCTTCGTTTGGCCGTGGGGCGACAAGTGGGCGCCGTGGATCCAGGGATACTCGCCCGTAAACAAAGAAGCGTGATTCGTGTAGGTCCAGGATCCAGAGGTGATCACATTGTCAAAACTCACCCCCACTTCGGCCAGCGCATCAATCTGAAGGGTGTTGGGCTGCGGGTAGCCGTAGGAGGACACGCGATCGGCGCGCACAGTATCGAGAACGACGAGCAAGATATCGGGGGGGCGTTTCTCAGCGCTTTCTCCGCCGCCGCAGGATAAAAGAAGCGACTCGAGGAGTACCACAGACAACAACAGCGCTTTTTTCATACCCTACCTTTTCCAGCTTTGTGGTCGAGACCTCTCGTGCGCTGGGAGTATGGTGACTAAATTTCGTAGCCACCAGGTCTCCCCGTGGGGCAATTACCCCTAAGGAGCCCGGAAAGGCTTTTAGAGGTTCTAGAAGGGGCTTTTCAGTGCTTGCTTCTTTCGACCAACCTGGATTAAGCTCCCGTCCCTGCGGACTCGTCTGGTGCGCGCTGCTGTTGTCGGCGGCCGCTAGCTGCCTTTCACTTTTTAGTATCTCTAAATCTTGATCACAGAGGCACCGCGAATGAACCCGCTGGTTGTGGGTTCGGTTTAATAGTTCGACAACGATGAAGGAAATGTTCGAGTTATGGATACAGCGAAAAAACAAGAGATTATCGAAAAGTTCAAACTCCATGAAGGCGATACAGGTTCACCTGAGGTTCAGATTGCCTTGATCACAGGTCGAATTGAAGAACTCGGACCGCACTTTAAAGAACACAAGAAAGATCACCACTCCCGTCGCGGGCTGCTCAAGCTGGTAAGCCAGCGAAGAAGCCTGCAGCATTATCTCAAGAACAAAGATATTGAGCGTTACAGAGCGTTGATCGACGCACTTGGGTTGCGGCGATAGGCGATAGTTGGTGAATGTCGGCCACCTAACATTTGGGTGGCTGAACCATTCTAAATAGGTTGGCGAACGGGCAAGAACACAGCGGTGAAACGAATTGCTGTTGTATGCGTGAAATGTGGGAATCTGCCATACGCAAAGCACCGGGCTTTTTTCAAAAGCAGCTTTGTTTATGGCTGATCCTGCATTTCAGAATCCCATTCGTCTCCCACAAGCTTCAGCCGCAAGCGATTTGCATTGCGTGAGCTGAAGAGGAGACAATTCTTTATGCCAGCATGGTTTAAAGCAGAAACAGTAAGTGTAGAAGTTGGTGGTCGTACCATGACCATCGAAACCGGCCGCATTGCCAAGCAAGCTTCCGGTTGTGCCATTGTGACCTACGGCGACACCGTAGTGTTGGTGGCCGTCACCCGTTCCAACCCACGACCCGGAATTGATTTTTTCCCATTGGTCGTCGACTTCGTCGAAAAGACTTCCGCAGCGGGAAAGATTCCCGGTGGTTTCTTCAAACGAGAAGGTCGCCTTTCCGAGCGTGAGATTCTGGCATCCCGATTTATCGATCGCGCCATTCGCCCGCTCTTCCAGGCCCCTTACATGGATGAGACCCAGGTCATCTCCATGACTTTGTCAGTGGATCCTGAAGTGAATGCCGACATCGTTGGTTTCATCGGTACTTCGGCAGCCTTGACCATTTCCGATCTTCCTTTCTTGGGCCCCATTGCTGCTGCACGCGTCGCCCGCGTCGGCGGCGAGTTGCTCATCAATCCCGACACTTCGGTGTTGGCAGAGTCCGACATGGAATTCATCCTGGCTGGTAGCCGCGATGCGGTAGTCATGGTGGAAGGTGAGGCCAAGCAGGTTCCCGAAGCTGACGTGCTCGAAGCGTTGAAGTTTGCACACGAGAGTTTGCAGCCCGTGATCGAAGCACAGGCGGCGTTGGCCAAAATTGTCGGCAAGCCCACGCGCGATATTGGCGAGGTGAAAGACCTCAGCGCTTTGGAGAAGCAGGTTGAAGAGTTGGTGGCCGGTCGCTTTAAAGAGGCCGCTGTCATCAAGGATAAGGCAGAGCGCAATGCCGCGATCAAAGCCATTAACAAGGAAGTGAAGTCCACCATCCTCGACGCGTTCCGCGATGAGAAGGTGGATCTTGGCACCCTGGCTTTAGTGGAAGCTCGACAATCCGCAGGTAAAGCATTGAAGAACGACTTGGGTACGGTGTTGCATGATATGCACGGCCAGGTGGTTCGAAACATGGTGCTCGATGGTTCACGCATTGATGGTCGCGCTCACGATGAGATTCGTTCCATCGCTTCGGAAGTTGCCGTGGTGCCTCGCGCACACGGTACGGGTTTGTTCACACGTGGTGAAACCCAGGTGTTGAGCTATGCCACCTTGGGCAGCCGTGAAGATGAGCAGATGATCGATTCCCTGGCGGGAAAGACCTTCAAGAAGTTCATGCTGCACTACAACTTCCCTCCCTTCTCCGTCGGTGAAGCCCGCATGATGCGCGGCCCTGGCCGTCGCGAAGTGGGACATGGAAACCTGGCAGAGCGCGCCATCAAGGCCGTGCTGCCTCCCTTTGAAGATTTCCCCTACACCATCCGCATCGTGGCTGAAGTCATGGAGTCCAATGGATCTTCTTCCATGGGTTCGATTTGCTCCGGTATGTTGGCGCTGATGGACGCCGGTGTGAAATTGGAAGCACCCGTGGCCGGTATTGCCATGGGACTGATCCAAGAAGGCGATCGTGTGGCCGTGTTGTCCGACATTCTCGGCGACGAGGATCACCTGGGCGACATGGACTTCAAGGTGGCCGGTACACACAAGGGCATTACGGCCTTGCAGATGGATATCAAGATTCCCAAGGTGGACTGGAGCATCATGGAGAAAGCCATGGCTCAGGCCCGCGAGGGACGGATTCACATCCTCGACTGCATGAAGAGCGAGACGGCCGATCAGCTGCCAGGCTTTGCCGGACGAGAGGAGATGTCGACCTACGCGCCGCGCATGGAAGTGATCATGATCAAGCCCGACCGCATTCGTGACCTCATCGGCCCTGGCGGCAAGGTGATTCGCGGTATCCAAGAGACCACCGGCGTTAAGATCAATGTCGATGACTCAGGTGAGGTGGTGATTTTCTCCCCCGACAACGACAAGTTGATGATGGCTCAGGCCATGGTCGAGGAGCTGACCCAGGAAGCCGAGATTGGTAAGATCTACATGGGTAAGGTCAAGCGCATTGCTGATTTTGGTGCCTTCGTCGAGATTTTCCCCGGTACCGATGGGCTGGTTCATATCAGCCACCTGGCCGAGGAGCGTATCGACAGGGTGACGGACGTTGTGAACGAAGGTGATGAAGTTCTGGTCAAGTGCATCGATATCGATCCGGCCGGGCGCATCCGCTTGTCGCGCAAGGAAGCCTTGGGCGGTGTTATTGAGGACGCTGAGTAGTATAAGTTCGCTGGTGAATGGCACAGCTTGCCATGAGGAGTCTGGATTCGTTGGATGATCGCCCGGTAAAGGTAGAGATCCAGCGACTTCCGCACAGCCAAGGTCTGCCCTTGCCCACGGCGGCAACGCCAGGGGCTGCAGGGTTGGATCTTTGCGCAGCGATTGAAGGGGAGACGGTGCTCAAGCCCGGGGAAAGGAATTGTATTCCTACCGGGTTTGCCATCGCGCTCCCCTTTGGCGTTGAGGCACAAATTCGACCGCGCAGCGGCTTGGCCCTCAAACATGGGATTACCTTGCCCAACGCACCTGGTACCATTGATTCGGATTACCGGGGCGAGATCCGCATCATCATGCAAAATACGGGCGATGAGCCCTTTGTCATTCGACGTGGGGACCGCATTGCCCAGATGGTCATTGCACCGGTCTTGCGGCCTTCCTGGGTATCCGTGGATAGCTTGGAGGAAACCAAGCGCGGGGAGGGTGGATTTGGCCACACGGGCCAAGATTCGCCTTTGTCGACGAGTACCAAATAAAAAGCCCAAGCCCTCGTAGAGGACAAACTTTTCTGAGCGGAGACCCGTATGGGCGAAAGCAAGGGTGAGGCCACCGAAAGTGCTGAAGGTGCCGAGGCGATAGAGGCCAGCCGGGCAGGGGGGCTGAGCAATCTCGCGCAGCGCTTGATTGCGGCTGCCATTTTAATTCCACCCATTGTCTATCTCATTTGGATCGGTGGCCTGCCCTTCATGCTGGCGATTATGGTGATCGTCGTGCTGGGCTTGCAGGAGTTTTACAACCTCCTTAGAAGCAAGGGCGCGAATCCCCTGGCGACGGCAGGAATGCTTGCAGCCGCAGCCTTGCCCGTTGTGGCTTACCTGGGCAACGAATACCACGTGACCCTGCTCTTAACTTTTGTGCTCTTGGGCGTCATGGTGGCCCAGTTGCGCAAGCGCGAAATTAGCAGCTCACTGGAAAGTATTTCGGGCACTTTTTTCGGAGTCTTCTACGTGGCTTGGTTATTGAGTCACGCCATTGTGCTGCGCAATTTCAGTGAGGTCGCAGCCGGAAAATGGGGAGCCAATGTCGCCGACGTACTGCCCTTGGAGGTCGGCCGATTCTATGTGTTCCTCGCGGTGGCCGTGGTGGCTGCTTGCGACGCGGGAGCTTACTTCGCGGGGCGGGCCTACGGCAAGCACAAACTGGCACCTGTGGTGAGTCCTGGCAAGACAGTAGAGGGCGCCATCGGCGGAGTGCTGGCAGGGCTTTTGATGGCTTTCCTGGTTCGCGGTATTTTTACTCTGGGTTGGCCAGAGATCCTCCCCGCAGGAGACGGAATTGCATGGCTGATGACCGGCGCCATAGGTATCATCCTGGCCTTGGCAGGGATTGTCGGTGATCTCATCGAATCATTGCTGAAACGGGATGCCGCGGTGAAGGATACAGGAACCTTGATCCCGGGAAGCGGTGGCGTATTGGATCGGATCGATTCGCACCTGCTGGCGATCCCCACAATGTACTACGTGCTGTTAGCGTACACTTACATGCGACTGGAACTCTGATGATAGAGCGATATTCACGGCCCGAGATGTCGGCCGTATGGACCGAAGATTCTAAATACCGACGTTGGCTCCAGGTGGAACTCACGGTTTCTGATGTGTTGGCGGAACGAGGTATCGTGCCCGCCGAAGCCGTCGAAGTGATTCGCGAACGAGCCGACTTTGATGTGCCTGGCATTCAGGAAATTGAACGCGAAGTGAAGCACGATGTCATCGCCTTCTTGACCAATGTCGCCAGCTACATCGGCCCCAATTCTCGCTACGTGCATTACGGAATGACCTCCAGCGATGTGCTCGACACCTCATCGGCGCTTCAACTCAAAGAGTCGGGTGCGTTGCTTTTGGAAGCCATGGATTTGGCCATCGAGGCACTTAAAGAACAGGCACTGACTTACAAGAATGTGCCCATGATCGGTCGCACCCACGGTATTCACGGTGAGCCCACTACCTTTGGCGCGAAAATGTTGGTGTTTCACCAAGAGTTGGTGCGTGGCAAGTTGCGCTTGGAGCGGGCTTTGGAAGAGGTTGTGGTGGGAAAGATCGCCGGCGCGGTTGGCACCTTTGCCCACTTGGACCCCAGCATTGAAGAAGAAGTATGCCGCCGCTTGGGAATCGGGTTTGAACCCGCTTCGACACAGATTGTACAGCGTGATCGCCACTCGGCTTTTGTAAATGCCCTGGCCATCATCGCTTCCAGCCTCGACAAATTCGCCATCGAGTTCCGTCACCTGGCGCGCACCGAAGTGAGAGAAGTGGAAGAGGAGTTTTCCAAAGGACAGAAGGGCTCCTCGGCCATGCCGCACAAGCGCAATCCCTGGCGCTTTGAAAACATCTCGGGTTTGTCGCGCGTGATGCGCGGTTACGCCGTTGCGGCTTTGGAAAACGATGCTCTGTGGCATGAGCGCGATATGAGTAATTCGTCTGTTGAGCGCGTGGTGCTGCCAGACGCAACGATTTGTCTCCACTTCATGCTGCATCGTTTTGCAGGTTTGGTGAATGGGCTTGTGGTTTACCCCGAGCGCATGCTGAATAATCTGGAGTACTCCAACGGACTTCCTTTCAGTGCGACCTTGTTGCTTGAGATGACCCAAAAGGGGATTTCGCGAGAAGTTGCGTATCGGCTTGTTCAGAAGCACGCCATGGACACTTGGGACAAGGGTGGATCCTTTAAAGATCGCATCCTGGGTGATTCAGAGTTTATGGATCTCATGACCAAGGAAGAGATCGAGCGCATCTTTAGTCTCGAAGAGAATCTCCGCAATATCGATGCCATCTTTAAGCGTACCCTGGGAGAGTGAAGACAGGTATGCTGAGCAGAGCAGAACAGCTACACGAATCGAAGAGAGCTATTAAGGGGCTGCAGAGCGGATCTGTGGAGAGTAGGCAAAAAGTATGAGCGATGGGACGAACCGCAGTGCGTTTGATGCGCTAGCAGAGGAACGCACTGCTGACCATTTCCATGATGAGTGCGGTGTCTTCGGGATTTATAATCACGAAGAAGCCTCTCACATCGCTTACCTCGGCCTCTATGCCTTGCAGCATCGAGGCCAGGAAAGTGCCGGAATCTGCACCTCCGATGAACAATCACATTTCGTTCATCGCTCCATGGGCCTGGTCGCCGACGTCTTTGAGAAATCCACACTGAACAAGCTTTACGGGCAACACGCAGTGGGACACGTGCGCTATTCCACAGCGGGCGAGAGCTTGCTGCGCAACGCGCAGCCCTTCTGTGCTGCAACGGATGACGGCCCGGTTTCCATTGCTCACAACGGAAATCTGGTGAACGTGGCCTCCTTGCGCCACGAGTTGCAAAAGCAAGGGACCATCTTCAGTTCTAGCGCCGATAGCGAAGTGATCGTGCATCTATTGGCGCGTTCGCGTGAGAGCAGCTTGGAAGGGCGATTGATTGATGCCATCTCACGCGTGACGGGAGCCTTTAGCCTCATCGTTCTCACCGCGGATTCGCTCATCGCTGCGCGCGACCCCCACGGATTTCGCCCGCTGTCCCTGGCGCGCTTGGATGATGCCTGGGTGGTGGCCAGTGAAAGCTGCGCCATGGATCTCATCGGAGCCACTTTTGTGCGCGATGTAGAGCCAGGTGAGGTGGTGGTGATTCGAGATGGAGAACTGACGAGTCTTCATCCCTTTGCCTCCACCAAAGAATCCTTCTGTATCTTCGAATACATTTACTTTGCGCGCCCCGATTCAAATTTATTGGATCAGCAAAATGTTTACGCCTTTCGCAAAGAGTTGGGACGCGTCTTGTGTAGGGAGTATCCCGCCGAGGCCGACATGGTGGTACCTGTACTGGATTCGGGTACGGCGGCGGCCTTGGGCTACGCAGAGGAAGCGGGTATCCCCTACGAGACAGCCCTGATTCGAAATCACTACGTGCAGCGCACCTTCATCGAGCCCGCTCAATCCATTCGCCACTTCGGTGTGAAGGTGAAGCACAACGCGGTCACGGGCATTCTTCGAGGCAAGCGTGTCATCTTGGTGGAAGATTCCATTGTGCGCGGCACGACCTTGATCAAGATCGTCACCATGTTGCGAAACGCCGGGGCTCAAGAAGTGCACGTGCGCGTGTCTTCTCCGCCCACCATGGGTCCTTGTCATTATGGAATCGACACGCCGGATTCTGAGGAGCTGATTGCGCATCGCAACACGCCCGAAGAGATCTGCAAGATCATTGGCGCGGATAGCTTGGGCTACCTCTCCATTGCGGGCCTGCGCAACGCCGCGCAGGAACTCAAGCACAATTTTTGTGATGCCTGTTTTTCGTTGGAGTACCCCGTCCAGTCCGAAGATGGGAACGGAATTCCCCAACTTTCATTATTCAGGCCCGTGGTTGAAGCCGACGTTCGATCCGAAGATCGCTCCTAAGCCCGTTTCCCACCGATTCACCCGTTACATACGACAACCTGACCCGGTTTTTGCGGATCTCCACCAAGAGCAAATAATTCTCTAAATAAGTGTTCTGGTTTAGTAATGGATCCCCCCCGAGCGGCCGATGAATACGCTGGGGAGGTACGCAAGCCAGATATGTCCGCTGACGACTCTAATCACATTCCAATTGTTGTTTCCTTCGATTCGTTGGAGGAATTTCAAAAGGAATACAGCCAGAATATCGCCAACGGCGGCATCTTCGTGCCTTCAGAAGAGCCGTTATCGCTGCGTGATGCGGTGAAGGTGTGCTTGGACCTCACTTTCTCAGGCGAAATCATCGAGATTCTGGGCGAGGTGGTCAGCCTCGTACCCGGCAAGCACCCAGGTGTAGCGGTTCAGTTTACCGAAAGTGCAGCGGAGATTCGCTCGCGGCTCGGTCACAGCGCGGGGATTGGAAGTAAGCGCGAAGCTGACGATGAGGCCGATGGGGGTTGGCGAGCGGCGGCTCGATATCCGATTCGTGTTTGTGTGCACATTCAAACGAAAAATAAAATGCTATTCGGCCAGACCGAGAACCTGAGTCGGTCTGGAACCCTCTTGATGCTCGAAGGCAATAAAGTCGTCAAGGTGGGCAGCGAGCTGACAATGATCTTGGTTCAGCCCGTTGGGGACGGAGAACTCACCGTTCCGGGGACCGTGGTTCGCCATGTGGGGATCGATGGTGGTCGCACGGGCATGGGCATTACCTTTGATTGGTCCGATGAAGAGTGTCAGGCGGTCACGCAGTTCATCGGCACGCTTGAGGCTGGTGAGAGCAGTGGCAAGCGGGCAGATATCCAGGGACACATTGGCAGTGTCGGCTTGGCCACCGTGTTGCAGATGCTGACCTCCTGTTCAACCTCGGGCACCGTAGTGATTCGCCGAGCCGATCAGGAAGGACAAGTCGTCTTTGATGATGGAAAATTCCTGCAAGTACACCTCGGTGATGCCAGGGGCACGGAGGCCCTGAATCGCCTGTGCGCGTGGAGCGACGGGAACTTCTCCTACCGCACTCAAATCGACTTGAACAGCGGGAAACAAGACAAGCCTTTATCCATCGACGGGGCCATTTTCGAGGCCATGGCACATATTGACGAGGTTGGGCGCTCGGATGTGCAGACCTTTTCGCCCAGTGCAAAACTAACGTTGGCTGCGGAAATGGATGTCGCTGGTTCCATCAAGGGGCGCGTCGAAGAGGCCCTGGTTGAATTGGCACAAGCCAACTTCGAGGTGAGCGGTGTGTTGGATATTATCCCAGAGTCCGAAGACGTGATTTACGCCACGTTGTCAAAATTGGTCGAACAAGGTGTCATCAAGCTAGAAGATTAGCCGTCGCTTCGACACAAGAGTGTGTCTTTCTGATACAGGTCATTTCGTTGTGGGAAGTCTACCGTGTAGTGCAATCCACGGCTTTCCTGGCGTTTTTGTGCGGCATCGATAATCAGCCGTGCGACGACAGCGAGGTTTCTCAACTCGATGAGGTCCGTGGTTAATTTGAAATCCCAGTAGTACTGCGTGATCTCATCTTGCAGCAACTCAATGCGTCGCCGCGCGCGTTCCAATCGTTTGTCGCTGCGTACGATCCCCACGTAATTCCACATGAAGTGTCGGATCTCATCCCAGTTCTGGGTGATGATGACGGCCTCATCACTTTCAGTGGCCTCACCTTCTTCCCAATCGGGGACTTGTGCTCCGGGCACATCGATGCTGGGTAGACGTTTTTGCGTCGCTTCGGAGGCGGCTGCGGCAAAGACCAGGGCCTCCAGTAGCGAATTGGATGCCAGGCGATTTGCGCCGTGCAACCCGGTGTGCGCCACTTCGCCCACAGCAAAAAGATTGAGCAAGCTGGATTCACCGTGGATATCGGTATGGACTCCCCCGCAGCAGTAATGGGCCGCGGGCACGACGGGAATCTGATCCTTCGTAATGTCAATGCCAAAGGAAAGGCAACGCTCGGAGATCGTGGGGAAACGATTGAGAGCAAATTTGGGACTCCAATGGGTGGCATCCAAGAACACCGAGTCGTCGCCCGAACGTTTGAGTTCCGTATCGATGGCGCGAGCCACAATATCGCGCGGCGCCAGGTCGGCCATGTCGTGGTATCCGGACATAAAGGCATGCCCGTCGCGTGTGCGCAAAATGGCGCCTTCACCGCGCACGGCTTCACTGATCAGGAAAGACTTGGCCAAGGGGTGGTAGAGGCAGGTGGGATGAAACTGCATGAATTCCATGTTTCGAATGGCGGCACCTGCGCGGTAACCCATGGCCATCCCGTCTCCAGTCGAGATATCGGGGTTGGTCGTGTAGAGATAGACCTTTCCGTTGCCGCCACTGGCCAGCAACGTGATCTTGGAGAGAATCTTCAGAATCTTTCCGGTTCGCGTGTCCAAGACATAGGCGCCGATGGCGCGATGCCCTCCAGGAATTCCCGCTTTTTCGGTGGTGATGACATCGACAGCACAGTGATCCTCAAATAAGCGGATATTGGGGTGGGCCGCGACTCGCGCCAGAAGGACGCGTTCCAATTCTCTGCCCGTGGCATCCCGGTGATGGACGATGCGCCGGCGACCATGGCCTCCTTCGCGCCCCAACTCCAAGTGGTCGGCCGAGTTGCTTTTCTGCTCCTGCGCATCGAAATCCACGCCCAACGCCACCAGCGCCTCAATCATTTTGGGTCCGCGTTCCACGACGTGGCGGACGACCTTCTCATTGCACAAGCCCGCTCCCGCGGTGAGGGTGTCTTGGACGTGCTCTTCAAAGGAATCTTCGTGGGAGAGCACGGCGGCGATGCCGCCCTGGGCGCGGCTCGTGGCAGATTCCGCCGCGGAGCGCTTTGTAATAATCCCCACGCGTGCGTGATCGGCCACCGAAAGGGAGTAAAACAGGCCCGCGATACCGCTACCGATGACCAAAACGTCGAGAGCTGGGGGCTGGGACATGGCAAAACCTCACCGAAAGGTGCAAATACGCTTTAGAAACCCGCCGACACGTTCCGATAAGAACAATGGGGGAGCAGGAGTGTATCTCGTCCGCAGCCCGGGCCGCCAATCTGCCGAGCTGTTCTGCTCTAACACGAAGCGCAAAGTGAGGCCACAAGGGGACATGCACATGCCGAAGGCGGGATTTTCGTTGTCGACAGCGTTGATAGTTGCTGGCTTGTGGGCCTTCTTCCCGCTTCAACCGGCTTCTGCGGAGCAGATGTACCGCTTTGTAGACGCCAAGGGCACTGTGCATTTTTCCAACGTGCCCACGGACCAACGCTATGTCCCTATTGTTCATCGCTCTAAGCGCTCCTCCAGCAAGGCCAGTCAACGTTATGACGAGTTGATTCGGCGAGTTGCGCGGCAGTACGAGATTCCGCCCGCCCTGGTCAAGGCCGTCATCGCCAGCGAATCCAATTTTAATGCCAGCGCACTTTCTCCCAAAGGAGCGCAGGGCTTGATGCAATTGATGCCTGCGACGGCCAAGGCCCTGGGTGTTCGCGATTCCTATGTGGCAGAGCAGAATGTTACGGGTGGCACCGCTTACTTGCGCCAGCTGATCGATCGCTACGGGGATTGGAATCACGCCCTGGCGGCCTATAACGCTGGACCCACGGCTGTGGAACAATACGGAGGAATTCCACCTTTTCCTGAGACACGGGCGTACGTTCGGCGAGTTCTGAAGTATTATCGCGCCTATGATGTCGACTTCATGTGAAAGCGCTCCCACGTCGCCTCTGCGACGTGAAAAGTTTTGGAATCTGCCAAATACCATCACCATGATGCGCACGGGGGCCGTTCCCGTAATGCTTCTGCTTCCTTGGGTTGGCGGAGATATTGATCACCATCGCGGAAGCGAGATCATCGCTTGGATCTTTACGGTGGCAGCCCTGTCGGATCTCGTGGATGGATGGCTCGCCCGCCGGGAAGGCATCGTGACGAACATTGGCAAGCTGCTGGATCCCTTGGCCGACAAGCTCTTGGTCTCGACGGGCTTGATTGTGTTAGTGGCCATGGGCCGAATTCCCGATTGGGGCCTGTGGATGGTGGTGGTGATTGTGGGTCGCGAGTTGGCCGTAACAGGTTTGCGCGGAATCGCTTCGGCCAATGGCCATGTGATGGCGGCTTCAGGTTTGGGGAAACTCAAGACGGTGAGTCAAAACTTTGCTGTGGGGGCTTTGATCTTCTACTTCCCTACCTACTATTTACCCATGGCTTCCATCGGACTGTTTTGCCTGGCCTTATCCACCCTGCTAACTCTGTTGTCCGGTTACACCTATTTTGCCTCCTACTTCGGGGCCCAAGAACCTGTTGATTCCTGAGGAGAGATGACCCCATGAGCCGTTTGGACGAGCTGAAGCAGAAGCTGGAGTCGCGCACTGCGAAAATCGGAGTGATCGGATTGGGCTACGTGGGTCTGCCCTTGGTGGTGGAGTTCATAAAAGCCGGATTCGAAGTCGTTGGATTTGACGTGGACGAAGAGAAGGTCAGCGCACTCAATGAGGGGCGCTCGTACATCGGAGACGTGCCCGATTCCGATGTTGCCGCTGGGCGTGAAGCGGGGAAGCTGCTCGCGACAGCTGATTTTGCCCAGCTCGCCAGTTGTGACGCAATCAATGTTTGCGTCCCGACGCCTTTGAAAAAAACCAAGGACCCCGATGTCAGCTTCATCGTGGCGGCCGTGGAAGAGATTCGAAAACGCCTGCGCTCGGGGCAGTTGATCATCTTGGGAAGCACGACCTATCCAGGTACAACGCATGAACTCTACGTACCCATGTTGGAGGAGACGGGTCTCAAGGTGGGTACAGATTTCGCCGTTGCCTTTGCGCCTGAGCGGATTGATCCCGCGAATAAGCAGTTCAAGGTGCGCAATGTGCCCAAGGTTATCGGGGGCGAAACTCCCTTGTGCACCGAGTTGGCCACCACTGTCTTTCAATCCATTTTTGACACCGTGGTCCCGGTTTCGTCATCGCAAAGTGCGGAGATGGTGAAGCTGTTGGAGAACACCTTCCGCGCCATCAATATTGGATTGGCCAATGAAGTGGCGCTCATGTGTGACCGGTTGGACCTCGACGTATGGGAAGTCATCGAGGCGGCATCCACCAAACCCTATGGCTTTATGAAATTTCTTCCGGGCCCGGGTCTGGGTGGTCACTGTATTCCCGTCGATCCTGCCTATCTGTCTTGGAAGATGAAGACACTGAATTTCACCTCGCGTTTCATCGAGGTGGCTACAGAAATCAACACCCAGATGCCCGACTATGTGATGCGTAAGATTTCTGATCTTCTCAACACCCAACGCCTGCCCGTCAACGGCGCCAAGGTATTGGTGATCGGGCTGGCCTATAAGCCGGATGTGGGCGATTTGCGCGAGTCGCCATCCCTGGACGTGATGGAACTCCTGGCCTCCAAGGGGGCGGACTTGTCCTACCACGATCCCCATGCACCTGTGGTGGATTACGGGAATCTGCATTACAAGAGCGTCGAATTGACCGACGGTGCGCTAGAGACCTCCGATCTCGTGGTGATTCTGACGGGTCACAGTGGAATTGATTACGAGCGAGTCGTGGCCAAGGCGCCTCGGATCTTCGATACGCGAAATGCGACAGCCGCGGTGACGCAGGGCAGAGAGAAGATTGAAACGCTCTAACATTGTGTTTTTTTTAGAGTTCCCATGAGATGGGAGTTTGGTAATCCCGAGGGGAAAGAGCCTTTTTAAGAGCGTCTTTGGGCTTGACGATTGAACCCGCCTCCTTTAAACCCACTGTCCACGCAGGAGTAACTCAGTTGGTAGAGTGCCACGTTGCCAACGTGGTTGTCGCGAGTTCGAATCTCGTCTCCTGCTCCATCTTTCAACGCCCCGCAGGCCTCCCTGCGGGGCGTTTTCTTTGCATCTAAGATGTCGATCTTTTGCATGATAACTACATTTGTTCGGCGATTTTCCGATAATAAAACACTGAAGACTCTCTTTTTGGAGGTGAGGTGATGAAACGTTTTCTATTAAATGGGTTCGCGGCTTTTGCGGTCGTGGCCATGCTTATGGCATCTCAGCCAGCACTCGCTGCAACGTATGAAGATGTAAACCCAGCGGCTGATTTGATCATACTTCGGCCCGTTGGCTTGGTGATGCTTGTCGGCGGGACCGTGTTCATGGCTCCTGTGGGACTCTGGACCCTATTGGTGCGACCGTCAGAGATGGATGTTCCCTTCGATACATTCATGAAGCGGCCCTTCGAGTACACCTTTATCGATCCTCTGGGTTCGCACTAGGTTACATTTCTGGCGGTAGACCGGGTTCATCCCGGGTTATCGTTCGGCAGGATCAACTCGACCCGCCAACCCTTTTAGGGTTGGCGGGTCGAGTTGTTATTCCGGCTTCGTGCCTTCGAAGGGATTAACGCAATTCCTCGGGTACCGAGAAAGTGACATTTTCTTCGATGACAGGCAGGGAGCTCAAGCTGACTTCTTCGGTGGAAAGTGTTCCCAGCCGATGGATGACTTCTTCGACCAGGACTTCAGGTGCCGAGGCACCGGCCGTGACGCCGACACAGGCCACATCTTTGAGCCATTCTTCTTGGATACTGGTTGCGCTCTCCACCAGGTAGGCTGTGACACCGAAATTAATAGCGATTTCAACCAAGCGCATACTGTTGGAGGAGTTGGGAGAACCCACCACCAGCACCAAATCCGCCTGCTTGGCCAAGTCTTTTACTGCGTTCTGTCGGTTTTGTGTGGCATAACAGATGTCGTCTTTTCGAGGTAAGCCCAATTCGGGGAAGCGTTGGTGCAGAGCCTTTTTGATTTCACGCGTATCGTCCACGGACAAGGTGGTTTGGGTCAAGCAGGCCAGGCTGGCACCTTCCTCGATTTCCAAGTTCTCCACATCTTTGGTGGATTCGACCAAGGTCATCTTCTCAGGCGCTTCGCCCATGGTCCCTTCGACCTCGACGTGACCGTTGTGTCCGATCAAGATAATTTGCGTTCCCTGCTTTGCGAAACGCTGCGCTGCGGTGTGAACCTTGGTGACCAAGGGGCAAGTGGCGTCAATGGCTTCGAGTTGGCGTTGCTGCGCCTCCTGACGGATGGCGGGGGACACCCCGTGCGCACTGAAAATGACCCGGGCGCCCAGCGGCACATCGCTCAGTTCATCGACAAAAATGGCTCCCTTTTCGCGCAGGCTGTCCACCACGTGGCGGTTGTGCACAATCTCGTGTCGGACATAAATGGGCGGACCAAAGCGTTGCAGGGCGAGTTCCACCGTTTCGATGGCTCGATCGACTCCTGCGCAAAATCCGCGTGGACTGGCGAGTAAAATCTGCATGATGGGTGAGGGTAGCAGCGAGGCAGGCGTTTGACAGGGAGACCAGGGTGTCGCACTGCAGAGAATCAGGCCGAGTCCCGGCGGGGTTTTGCTAGACTGCAGCCGAAAATGAGCCATTCGGGCATAGAGGCCGGAATAGGTGTCGCGAAGACTCGTGCCGCATCGGGTGTCCATGTCCGAAGCGAGTTGAGAAGCGAGTAAAAGGGGAAAGAGCATGAGAGATGCAAACTGGAAAGGTACGCCGGTGGAGAGAATGCTGCGCAGCTGTCGTGGGGAGCCGGTGGATCGACCCCCCGTATGGCTTATGCGCCAGGCCGGACGCTATCTCCCGGAATATCGCAAAGTGCGTGAGGGCGTTTCCTTCATGGACATGTGCAAGGATGTCGATCGCGCCGTCGAGGTGAGTCTGCAGCCCTTGGATCTTTTGGGCACCGAAGCCGTCATCTTCTTTTCCGATATTTTCACGCCCATTCCTGGCATGGATGTCGAGATCGATTTTGCGCCGGGTCCCATTGTTGCGGATCCCATTCGAACGGCGGCACAGGTCGAAGCTCTGCGACAACCGGATTTGCAATCGGCGGTTCCCTTTGTTTTTGAAATCCTGAAAACCTTGCGATCGGAAATTGACTCGCGTTCGATTCCCTTGCTGGGCTTTGCGGGGGCTCCCTTTACCCTGGCGGCCTATCTGGTTGAAGGGCAGGGGAGCAAGAACTTCTCTTTCTTGAAAAACATGATGATTTGCGAGCCCGAAATCATGCGCTTGCTGCTCGACAAGTTAACTGAGATGACGGTGAGCTACTTGAATGCGCAGATTGATGCGGGTGCGCAAGTGGTTCAGCTCTTCGATACCTGGGCCGGGATTTTGGGTCGAGATGACTATCGCGAATGGGTGCTCCCCTATCACAAGAAGATTGCATCGCAATTGAATCGAGAACAGGCCCCGCTCATTTTGTACGTCAACAATGCTGCGCATGTCATGGAGGAAATTTTCTCCGTGGAGTCTGACGTGGTTTCCCTCGACTGGCGCATGAACATCGACGAAGCGGTGCGCTGTGCCAAGGGGCGCGTGAGTCTTCAAGGCAACTTGGATCCCTGTTCCCTGGCTGCGACACCGGAATGCATTCGCGAGATGGTGCAGTCCATCGCGGCTGAAGCGGAACCTGCGCGCGGGCACGTGTTGAATCTGGGCCACGGATGTTTGCCTGAAACGCCCGTCGAAGGTGTGCGTGCGTTTATCGAGGCAGCCAAGGGGCTTTGATTCTTCAGCTTGCCCGGTGCCGAGTTTTACTGGGGTGGAGAGATGCTGGTCCGCAATATGGACGCCAGCGCTTTGACCCAGTGAGGATCGCTATTGAGCGACGGAATCAAGCGCAACTCCTCCCCACCTTTGGCCTTCCATTGCTCACCGGCGCGGATGGCGATCTCCTCTAGTGTTTCAAGGCAATCTGCTACAAAAGCCGGGCACATGACAGCCACTTTCTTCACGCCTTGTTCGACCAGTTCGTCGAGCAACACATCGGCATAGGGGCGGATCCAGGGCGTGCGCCCCAATCGCGACTGGAAAGCCACCGAGTGGTTTTCGGAACTCAACTCAAGCTGCTGACACAGTGCGCGCGCCGTGGCAAAGCACTGTGCGCGATAGCAGTGTTGGTTTGCTTCGTTGATTTGCTGACAGCAGTCTTCCTGCGCCAGGCAGGTCTTGCCCGAGGCGTCACTTTTGTGAATCTGGCGTTCGGGAAGTCCGTGAAAGCTGAAGAGGACATGATCGGGTTGGAAGGAATCGAGGGCTGGCTTGCTTACTGCGCAAACGGCGTCGATGTAACGGGGATCGTCGTAAAAGGGTTTCAGGGTCATCACCGCGGGCACATCCCAGCTTTGACTCACGAGTTCCAACGCGCGCGCGACGGCCGAACCGGTGGAAGAGGCCGAATATTGTGGGTAGAGGGGCACGAGACAGATTTGATTGACTCCCCGAGCGCGCAGTCTGTCCAGGGCTGAGGCCATATCGGGATTGCCGTAGCGCATGCCCAACTCGACGCAGTACTGCTCACCTAGTTCGCGAGCCAGGTCCGCTTGCAGCGAGTTGCTGTGTACAAGCAAGGGTGAACCTTCATCCGTCCAAACTTTCCGATACAGCGCTGCTGATTTTTGTGGGCGCGTCGGCAAAATGATCAGGTTTAACAAGAGGGCGCGCGGAATCGCGGGGAGGTCGATGACGCGTGGATCGCCCAGGAATTCACGCAAGTATTTGCGGACGGGTCCGGTGCGAGGCGCGTCGGGAGTACCTAGGTTGATCAGCAGGATACCTGTTTTCTTTGGTGCAAGAGGTTCCATGAATAAGCCTTGGGTCAATGCGTCGGAGTCGTTCCCCAGCGCGCCAGGCACATGCCCAGGTAAAGAAGTGTGATGCAGCCGATTACGCTGGCCAGAACGTTAGCCAGTGCCGGGGCCATTTTCCCCGCTTCAAGATAGCCCCAGGTTTCCAAACCAAAGGTGGAGAAGGTGGTAAAACCTCCAAAAAATCCCACCAAAAGAAAGAAACGCATGGCAGGACTCATCAGGGATCGCTGTTCCAGTAGCGTGACACAGAAGCCGATGCCGAAACACCCCAATGCGTTAACGGCCAGCGTTCCAACGGGAAAGGTCATGCCCGTGCCACGCTGCATCCATACCGAGATTGCAAAGCGCAGCAATGCGCCTAAACCGCCTCCCAGAAAAATCAATAATCCATACGTCGCGGAAAATTTCATGTGCAGATCGCGCTGCGCAGAGGCGGGTTGAATTGACGCGAGGCGGGTTGCGCGATAAACCCTGCAATCCTTAGGTGGCGTAGCCAAGTGGTTAGGCAAGGGCCTGCAAAGCCCCGAACCCCGGTTCGAATCCGGGCGCCACCTCCATTCATCCGCTCGTCAAGTTCCATGCAGTGAAGATCAACCTGTTTTTTGACCACGGGCTTTCCATTCCAGCACGCGAACGATGACGTTATTGGCCGCCGCTCGGTTGCTGGCACCCAATGCGTTCATCAAGGTCTTGATGTCGTGCTCTTCCTCCCAGATCTCCACAGCAGCGATTTCTTGCTTGGTAGGTTCCTTGAGTGGGGTTCGTCGAGACGTATCTTCGCGGTAGCGCTTTTCAAATTCGATGGGATCTGCGCCGAAGCTTTCGGCAATGCGCAACACCTTGCGCCGAGACCACATTTGGCTGCGTCCGCCGGGTACTCCCTTGCTCGCATTTTGACTTCCCATGTTTCTTACTCCTCGGCTTGGTGCTGACCAACCGGTTGTTGGCCGACTGTTCTTGAAGATCGCGCGCCGGTTTTTCAGGCGTCGCTTAGTAGCAGTTCGTTGCAAAGCTTCTGTTGCATAGAGCAAGTGGTTTCACTGATTGCATGTCGTTGCATTTCTGACAGTTTGCGAATGTTGCATGCAGGTACCAGGTCAGTGTGGCCTACCTGGTTTTCTCGTAAAACGAGGCCTTGCGAGGGGGCCGCTATGCCTTTTGGGTAGCGCAGGAGCTTATCCCGTTCCAGCGATTAAACGCCTTCGGGCAGAGTTTATTTATATAGGAAATATCAAGGGCAAGATGTATGTAAAAGCCTATTTAAGTTGCAACTTAAATCTAAAACAAAGACATACTTAGCGACCTTTTGTTGCACTTTGATCACTGCCGACGGGGAGGGGATAGATCGGCCTATTCGGGCTCCTCGGAGCATTGCGCGTCGATATCGGCCTCCTCGTCTCGCAACTGCAAGGCGCGGTCGATACAGGCTGCGGCTTGGATGAGCCCGAGATGGCTGAAGGCCTGGGGGAAGTTGCCCAAGGGCGCCCCTGTGGCTGGATTTACTTCTTCGGCCATGAGGCCCAAATGATTGGCGGCACCCAGGTGGGTCTGAAAGACTTCGATGGCACGATCCACTTGTCCGCTCAGCGCCAAGGCCTCGGCCAGCCAGAATCCGCACAGGGCAAAAGCACCTTCCTTGCCATCGACTCCGTCGTGGGTGTGGTAGCGATGAAGGAAGCGACCTTCTTGCAACTCGGCTTGGATGCGATCCAGTGTGCGTTGGACGCGAGGGTCCGAGGCGGGAAGAAAACCGTAGTGTGGGAAGAGCAATAAGGTGGCATCGACCTCGCTGCCTTCGTATTGACCCACAAAGGTGCCCTGTTCTTCGTTATAGCCTCGTCGCAAAATTTCTTCGTGCAGTTCATCTCGGGCCTGTGACCAAGAAGCAAAGGTTGAAGGCGAGCCAAAGACAGGCGAGATCTGTAGGCCCCGATCAATGGCGACCCAGGCCATCAACTTGGAATGAACGTTATGGGTCGGTTTCGAGCGCGGCTCCCAAATGCCGTGGTCGGGATCGCCGCGATGTTTGATGGCGTGCTCGACCAGGTTTCGAAGATGGCGCCAGAGACGTAGCGTGATGATCCCACCCGACTGTTCGTACATGAGCGCGGCGTCCAGTACGGCGCCATCGATGTCCAGTTGCAGTTGATCACTCGCGGCATTCCCAATGCGCACAGGCTGAGAACCACCGTGCCCGCTGAATTGGCTTAACTCGATTTCCTCGGGAATGTCTTGGCCATCGACCGTTACCATGAGGTCCAGTTGGCCGCGTTGATTAATGGTATTGCGCATGAAGTGGAAGAAACGGTGGGCGTCGCGTCGGTAGCCGATCAAATTATTTGCAGCCACGGCCATGGAGCCGTCACGCGTCCAGGAGTAGCGATAATCCCAATTGCGACTACCGTCGCCGCTCAAACAGGCCGGCAAACTCGTGGTTGCCGCGGCGACCATGGCGCCGGTAGGCCGATACTGAAGCAGCTTCAGCGTGAGTGCGGAGCGCAAGACTTCGTGCCGCCAAGGGCCGTCGAATTTCAGTAGGGCGGCCCAAGAACGCCAGAATCTTCGGGTTGCACGCATGTGTTCAAAGGGGCGATAGGCGTAGATCGGTTCGGGAAAGGGTGCATCCCAGCTAAGAATGACCCAAGCGTGTTGACCGGCGCTCAGCTTGAATCGGGCGGAGGCCCCTCCACTCGGTTTTGTTTCGAGCTTGCATTTCTTTTCAACGGCCAGGCACAAGTGTTCACCCTGGCTGCCATAAGCAATGGCGCCTTCCGGGCACAGACGAATTTTGGGTGTATCCGTGCCGTAGTTAAAACGGGGGTCGAAAATAATCTCTACTTCGACTTCGCCTTCCGGGCAGGAAATCAGACGATGGACTTCGTGAAAGGAAGAGCGTTGGTCATCGCTCCAGGGCATGAAGTCCGTGAGGGTGACGGAACCTTGGCCGGGTACACGGAATAGCGTTTGCAACACGTTGGTGTCAGTGTCATAGGCTTGCAGGCTTTCAAAGGGACGTTGCACGGGTGCGATGCGGAAGGTGCCACCGGATTGAGGATCCAGCAGGGAGGCAAAGATGCTGGGCGAATCAAAGCGCGGCATGCACAGCCAATCCACTGCGCCGTCCACGCCGATCAGTGCACAGGTTTCTCCATCGCCGATGATCCCGTGCATTCCAATGGCCGGCGGTTCGTCGCCTATCAGAAACGTTCGAGAGATTCTTTCGGCTGCTGTGTAAAGATCCACGTTACCGCCGCTATTGGTTTGGGTTTATGGTTTCAGAATCGCATATTTGAAGTTGTGGTCACTAGCTATGTCTAAATCTTTGAGGCTACTTCTGGCACCTGGAATCCACCCGTTTGCCAAAGTTTGTTTCAAGTTCATGGCTATAAGGGGGCCAGTTGCCCTGTTCTGTCAGAAATCGGAGCGGTACACTGCCCGTTCTGTGCCCGGATGGCGGAATTGGTAGACGCAGGAGACTTAAAATCTCCCGGCCTCAGGTCGTGCCGGTTCGATCCCGGCTCCGGGCACTCCACCGGATCCGCCTAGGGTTGCTGGTTGACCAGTCTGGATTCCGTTCGAGTTAAAAAGGTGTCGAGGCGTTTCCTCTGTGCTTGAGTGCCGCCGAGAAACTCCAATCCCAAACCATTGTCTGGTATTTCACCGTCCCCCGTGAACTTGGCGTTCATCCAGCGTACTCGGCCCACCGTCTCAATGGGTTTTTCGCCCGGCAGGGTGATCTCGAGCAGTACGCGCTGTCCAGGTCGAACGACATCGCTGGTTCGCAAGAAGAGCCCTCCGCGCGAGAGGTTCACAGTGCATTCGTCCATCGCTCGAAAAAATGAATTTCCGGTATAAAGGTCGATTTCGGGCTCAATGGTGGAGAGGCGGACAGCCACACTGACGGGAATACGTGCGCTGCGCCTACGGTTTTGATTATCTACGAGCATAAAATTTCCTCCCACGCTTCATATCGACCATCACCCGTACGCAGCTTTAGTGCAGATTTCCTCCAATCCCCCCGAAAGTGGAAGAAAAAGAAAAAAAGAAGCGATCTGGGAGTCTGAAACTTAAAGCTAGGCCCGTTCTGGGTCGAAAAGAGGCGGGTAGGGCTCTGTCTTTATCTGGACATTTGTGTGCCTGACGACGACAGAGTAAGGCTGCTGGAGAGGGCGCTAGGTATGGAAGAGCAAGAAACGGAATCAACGGAGCAACCAGAGGTGATGACGCTGGTTCAGTCTGAGGATGATTCCGCGTCTCTTACCGCCGACGTGAATCACATCCCCCTGGCCAGCATCCTTGGCCTATTGCATGCCGATCAGCTCTCGGGCCTGCTGGTTTTTGAGACGGAAGAACTCGAAAAGTCAGTTTTCCTCCATAGCGGTGAAGTCGTTTTTGCAGCTTCCAACCACGCGTCAGACCGCTTGGGTGAGAGTCTGGTACGTGCGGACATGCTGACTCCGGAGCAGTTCAGAGAAGCGACCAGCCATTACAAACCCGGTGTTCGTTTTGGCAAAACACTGGTGGAGTTGGGATTCTTGAGCCCGCGCGAACTTTGGACAGGTGTACGGATGCAGGTCGAAGAAATCGTGCGTTCTCTCTTCTCCTACACCAAAGGCCAGGTGAGATTTTGCGAAGGTGCCTTTTCCCCGGACAATGTGGTGCGCCTGGCTTTGCCCATGCAGCGACTGGTGTCGGAAGGGTTGGCCCGTCGCGAGGAGTTGCAGAAGTTCCTTGAGTATCTCAAGAGGCCCGAAGTGCTGTTGGAGGCAGTCCCTCAGTCCGAGGCCAGCCTCGCCCTTGAAGACGGCGAGTTCCTGAGCATTTTTGCCACGGAGACCCCTTTTGCAGAAGCTTGTGACCTCATGGGTTGGGACGCATTGTCGGGTGCTGATCGTGTGCAGCAACTGAAAAAAATAGGTGCGATCAAGATCTTCAAACAGAACCCCATCGATTTCGGCGAGGATGATTTTGCAAAACAAGAGGACCAGCGTATCAGCGAAATGGTGACCGAATACTCGAAGCTCCTGGGTGAGTTGGTCATGCCCATTGTGGCCTTGGAAGGTGGAGAAGGCATCCGCATTCGCTTGGCCGATGTTCTCGCCGATACTGCGCGCAATCACTCTTCCCTATTGGGTGGGATTTCCGTGGGCCCCTGCGGCATGCTCAACCCGGAACCCATCATCGAGCGAGCACTCAAAATGCGCGGAGACCGAGAAGAGATTATCTCCGTGGCCATGGGTGAATTGGTGGCCTACTTGGAATTTGAGCTGAAGAACCACCCGAGCATTCCTTCCGCCGAGGCAATCCTGGATGGAATCTGCGATCTTCGCGCTAAGATCGGCATGCCAGCACCGGGACAGATATAAAACCCCCACTAAAGTTGTGCTGTGCCAGGCCAGCCCCATCAGGGAGCTGGCGCGAGGAGGTTTGTCCCCGTGGTGGGTTCCGAAAACAGCATCAATCAAGCGAGAGATTACCTGGCCGTTGCTCTGGATGTGCCTTCCCTTCAGGTAGCCGAAGAAACCATTGAACGGCTCGATGGGGAACCCGGTTGGATCAAGATTGGTTCCCAGCTGTTTACGGCAGAAGGGCCTGCCGTCATTGCCTTGGCGGCCAAACGCGCGCGCATCTTTCTCGATTTGAAGTTTCACGACATTCCCAACACCGTGGCCAGTGCCGTTAAGTCAGGCACGCGCCTGGGCGCTAGCCTGATGACATTGCACGCCGTCGGCGGTGTGTCCATGTTGCGCGCGGCCAAAGAGGCCGCCGCCGAAGAGGCCTCGCGTTTAGGTGTGCCACGGCCCGAATTGGTCGCCGTCACCGTACTCACGAGCACAGCAGAAAAAGATTTAATCCAAGTGGGTGTAGCGGGGAGTCTGCCGGACCAGGTGGCGCGCTTGCTCGACCTTGCCTTGGAGTCAGGCATTGATGGGGTGGTGTCGTCTCCTCTGGAAGCGGCGGCTGTGCGAAAACGGGCCGGGGAGAACTTTCGCATTGTGACACCGGGGATTCGCCCAGCAGACAGTGCCGTAGGCGACCAGGTACGTATTGCCACGCCAGCGTCGGCCATTGCGCAGGGGTCGAGTTTGTTAGTGATGGGGAGACCGATTTTAATGGCGAAAAACCCGGTAGAAGCAGCGCGTGCTGCCATTGCCGAAATTGAGGACGCACTTGGACGACAATAAACCGAAGAAAGTGAGACGAAGGCACCTGGGTAAGGGCCCTGGCAAAGGGCCAAACAAAGGCTCAGCTAAAGGCCCGGGCAAAAGTCGTAGCAAAACGCATGACACCCTCTCCGGGGGCTCCGATGCCAAAGCGGATTCCAAACCGCGCCCTCGACGGGATAAGCGTCAGGGGGAGGATAGGTCGCCGCCGGAATCGAGCGTTGCGCCAGATCCCCAAATGGGTTCGGGTCCTGAACTATTGTCGGGGGGTCATGTCGTCGTAGAGGCCCTGCGGGCCGGTCGGCGCGAGTTGCGCAAACTGTGGGTGCTGCAGGGCAGCCGCGGCCCCCATGTTCGAAAAGCCCAGAAGTTGGCCGAACAGTGCAAGCTTCCGGTTCAAGAGGCCTCGCGCGAGGAATTCGAGAGCCGCGTGGGCCTGGAGGCTAAGCATCAGGGCCTCGCATTGGAAGCCGGGGCTCTGCCAACGGTGAGTTTGGAGGAGCTTTTGTCATCGGAGGAGGTTTCGCTCTTGGTGGCCTTGGACGGTGTGGAAGATCCACACAATGTCGGGGCTGTGATACGCGTCGCCGAGGCCGCCGGTGCCCGGGGCGTGCTCATGTCTGCGCGCAGGGCGGCTCCATTGAGTGCGACTGTGGCGCGGGCCAGTGCCGGGGCCTTGGAACATTTGCCCGTGGTGCGCCCCTCCAATATGGCGCGGGCACTGGCCACTCTAAAACAGCAGGGGTTTTGGATACTGGGCGCGGACTCAGAACAGGGTGAAAATTTGTTTGATCTCTCCGATCGCTCTCTTTCAGGCAAAATCGTTTTGGTTTTGGGGGCTGAGGGGAAAGGGTTGCGCGTGGGGATCCAGAAACAGCTGGACCTACAGATGCAAATTCCCATGGCGGGATCCGTCAGCTCCCTCAATGTTTCCACTGCTGCTGCAGTTTGCCTGTTTGAATTGCGTCGCCGCGCCCTGGCAACCTCGACGAAATAGAAATCCTTCCCAGCTTCCGTCCTTTGGCCCGTTGCCGCTGGAGAGACCCCGGCGTATAGTCCGCCGCCACCTCCCTAGGTGCGCTGGCGTAGCTCAGTTGGTAGAGCAGCTGATTTGTAATCAGCAGGTCACAGGTTCGACTCCTGCCGCCAGCTCCAGGGGGTAAGAATTAACCGGTCTGAACAAGGGTCCAAGGTTTGGTTCCGGCATAAATAAAACGGAAGAGGAGCGAGGTGCTCTAAGTCTCTTTTGCGGCAAGTTTTATCGGATTAGTTGTCGCGGAACAGAGGCGGGGACGCTATATGCTATCCCCTTGCTGGGGCGACGGAGAGGTACCGAAGCGGCCAACCGGGGCAGACTGTAAATCTGCTGGCTTTTGCCTACGGAGGTTCGAATCCTCCCCTCTCCACCAACTCTACTCTCAACGTATTGAAAACGTTGATTAAAGCTTGGAATCAGATGAGCGGGTTCAGAGCTGGTAGAGCGCGACGAAAGGCGAGAAAAAGGCAGTAGGAAAGTGATTTTTTTCGAGTTACCAGCCAACGTTGGGTAGCTCGTCGTGGGCGGGAATAGCTCAGTTGGCTAGAGCACAAGCCTTCCAAGCTTGGGGTCGCGAGTTCGAATCTCGTTTCCCGCTCCATAGGGTTTGGGCGTACTTTGCCCACGTAGCTCAGGGGTAGAGCACGTCCTTGGTAAGGACGGGGTCGGCGGTTCAATTCCGCCCGTGGGCTCCAGATTGTTGAGGGCAAGAGCTGATAGAGAGTTGAGAGGCAAGTTGAGCAAGATTAAAAGGCTTATTGAGTAGAAGCACCACGTTAGAACGGATAGATAGGGATTGAGTTAATAACCAGTATAAGCAGGCAAACCCGGCCGGAAGCCGGAGGAGACGAGTCTGATGGCCAAAGAGAAATTCGAGCGAAATAAACTTCATGTAAACGTGGGCACGATTGGCCACGTGGATCACGGTAAGACCACGCTGACGGCCGCGATCTGCGAGCGTCAGGCGAAGAAGGG
>PIVT01000813.1 GCA_003353845.1 Pseudomonadota bacterium
GGCTACCTGCTGCTCTTTCCCCCAGTAGAATGGCACGCCCTTCTCCGTCAAGCGGTAAAGGGGCTTACAGATCGTACTGAAGTCGCGCACAAAGCGGCGGTAATAAGCGCAGAGCCCTATGAAGGATCTGACCTCGGTGAGCTCCGTTGGCTCTGGCCAATCCATCACCTTGCTGATTTTTGCTGGGTCAGCTCCCACACCCTCAGCACTGACGACGTGCCCAAGGAACTCGACTTTCCTTTGCAGCAGCGCGCACTTCGATGGCTTCAACTTGAGGCCCGCTTTACGCAGGCGAGCAAAGAGCCTTTCGAGTCGCGCCAGATGTTCTGGAACGGAGGACGCGAAAACGACAATGTCGTCTATGTATAGTACCGCAATCTCCCACTGTAGCCCGGCGAGAACTTTCTCCATGAGACGCTGAAACGTCGCAGGTGCATTGCACAGCCCGAAAGGCATCCGACGAAATTGGTACAGTCCTCCGCGACCAACGGAGAAGGCAGTTTTCTGTCTGGC
>PIVT01000814.1 GCA_003353845.1 Pseudomonadota bacterium
GCTCCTGAACCCCAAAAAGGGCCGATTTTGGGGGGTATGGTGGTCGGTTTCCGGACGGGACCTTCACCGATGAACAGCTTATGATTAGGGCTTTACAGAGGTATACCACACCATGGGTCGGAACTCTAGCCCAGGGTTCCGAATTTTGAATTTTCGGCCGGATATCCCCCAAAATCGGCCTTTTTCGGGGTTCGGGAGCCCCTGGGACCCCCCATTTTTCGGGGTCCGGGCCAGTGGCGGAGCCATAACTCAGTGTAGGTGTGCGGTTTTCCGGCGAAACTTGCACGGATGAATAGCTCACAGTGTAGGCTTGAAAACATCATATCAGTGGTTTAGCTCGAATCTCCACCCATTTTCCGGAATTCACCCATCTTGTCCGGGGACCCTGACTTTTTTCGGGATTTTCGGGAAAAGTGTGAGAGTTCCCAAAAATTGGTGGGTCACCGGACAAGATGGGTGAATTCCGGGAAATGGGTGGAGATTCGAGCTAAACCACTGATATGATGTTTTCA
>PIVT01000815.1 GCA_003353845.1 Pseudomonadota bacterium
CTTTTGAATCGGTGGTCCACTCCTGCCAGGAGGTCAACGGTCGGGGAAGGTGCAAAGTTCTGGTGGCACCTCCTTTGAATCGTACATGGGCTGTAATATCTTTATCGTTTTTGACTAGGGTAACATCTTCGACAAGAAGGTGCACCATCCTTTTGCGTTCCCGTTGCGGTGTGCCAGGGTCATGCCAAAGCCTTGGAAAATTGGCGACAAGCTCCCGTATCTTCTCTCGCATGGCTTCATCCAATACTTTACGATCTTTCTCTCGTTGCCTTTTGTATTGATCTTCTGCCTCGGCCAAAACCCGCAACTTATCGTTCCAGTCCGCCTCCAGCGCATCGGCCACCAACCGATTGTCAGGGTCTACCCGCATGTAGCGGCGACGGGCCAATTGCATTTCATAACGCGCCTTGTCCACTTGCTTTTGGCGAATTTTGTCTACTTCCTCTATTTGATTCTCCAACTCTTGTTGTACCGCCAAAGCCACATCCAGGGCCACCGGATTCATCGCTTC
>PIVT01000259.1 GCA_003353845.1 Pseudomonadota bacterium
CATAAACTTAGGCTGTTTCTTATAAGAGATAAAAATCCGAGAGAATAATTTTTTAACACAGTTTTTCATCTCAGATTTCTCTCTCGACGACATCTTATGGGAGAAAAAAATGCGTTGAAGTTAAAATTTCACCTCGGCCAAAAATTTCTCGGCTCGGGAAGATGAATTTTTGCGCTCAAATCTTTCTCGGAAAAACCTCAAGAAATTTTTGGTTCATCATGCTATGGAACCCACGAATGTACTTCCAGATGGAGATGTCGGTCTACGCAACCACTTCGCTCGCGCCTTCTTCGCACGAGCAAAGAGAAATGCTGAAGAAGACCAAGTTTTGGATGCCGTCCTTTTCGACGACGAGGAGATCTCGGACATCAAGAAAGCTCGAACACGACGTCGCCCTGGTGGTAGCAACAAGAAAGGCCGGAACAAATACAAAGACTCGGTATGGGCACGGATGCTTCAAGACAACGCCGATGAACTCGCGACGCCAGGTAGTGAGGCAGCCAAGACATTCCGCTCACGATTCCGGGTGCCCTATCCCATCTTTTTGAAGCTCCTTGAGATGACAAACGAGTGGCACGATGAGACTAAATCCGATGCTGCCGGCCGCGCCAGCATCCCTACGGCCCTTAAGCTCCTTGGTGTCCTTCGAATCCTCGGCCGCGCAACTTGCTTCGACGGCATCCTCGAGCTCAGCGGCATCTCGGTTTCAACGATGCAAAGGTTCTTCCACGAATTCACCGCATGGTTTCGTAAGGAAGTTTACCCCAAGTTTGTGTCCACCCCCACAACACTGAGCGAGCTGATGGACATTCAGGCCGCTTACGCAGCTCTAGGCTTGCCTGGCGCAATCGGTTCCATGGACGTGGTGCACCTCGCCTGGTGCATGTGCCCCGCCTTCCTCGCGAACCTCGCGACGGGGAAGGAGGGTTACCCCTCAATCGCCTACAACGTCATCTGTGATCATCAAGGAAGAGCCCTGGCGGTGCTCACTGGAGCTTATGGCAGCACCAACGACAAGACCATCGTGCGCTTCGACGACTTCGTCGACGATGTGCGCTGCGACGATTTTTTTCGCGATTTTCAGTACGAGGTACGCACTGGGCCGGAACCCCATGACAGAAAGATGGAGTGCGGGGCGTGGCTCATCATTGACGGTGGCTACCACAAATGGCCAGAGACGCAGGCAGCGTCGAAGGTATGCTCGCTCCCGGGTTATGCCGAGTGGAGGACCCAGATGGAGTCCGTTCGTAAGGACATCGAGTGCTTCTTTGGCCGCCTCAAAGCCCGTTTCCGAATCCTCAAGACGCCAATTACCTTCCACAAGAAATCCAACATAGACGACCTGTTCTTTACGTGCGTCGGCCTGCAGAACATGCTGCTCGACTGGGACATCGAGGTGGGCGTCCGCACGTCATGGGAAGTCGAACCCGAGTTTGGCCTCTTTCAGAACGAGGAGGATGGCGACGACGGCGAAGGGCGCTTGTGGAGCCGCCCCAGGCTCCGTCGCTACGGTGGAACCAAGGAGACATTCGTGGCTCAGGCCACCGACGACTTCAGCGACTTCGGGTGTGCCTCCTTCCCGATTGGCGCGGCGCGCGAGATCGGACGCACTCAGCCAGGCACCGGCGAGACGGCCCGTTACCACGAGAAGCAAGCGAAGTTGGTCGAGCATTTCAAGCAAATGAGAGCTAGCGACGCAAACCGCCCGATGTGGCTGCTCTCATAGATTAATCGCCGGTTTATTTGGCGTTTGGGGGATTTATAAAAGGCCAAACCGGCTAAATACAGCACAAATAAAACCCGGTGGGCAAGTGTGCTTTTTCGTCGGGAGGGCGACAGCTCTGTTTAGGTCGCTAAAAAAAATATGAAGCGCTGAACTTGAACTTGAACTTGAACAAATACAAACCCATATGACACAAAAGCCAATGCTGCGGGTAGAAGTGGGTGCGCTCGGTGCGCATCAAGTCAAGAAAGAACATAAGGGGGGTAGCTGGGCAAGCGCAAATGTGCAAGGCGCCTGTTTGGGTAGATGTGAGTATTTCAGCCCCGGCTGGGCCTCTCACTGATTTTTTTTGAAATGGATACAGTTCATG
>PIVT01000816.1 GCA_003353845.1 Pseudomonadota bacterium
TATTATACGACCACTTTTATTCAAGAAACCCATACTAAACATAGTAGATTACTAGGGTTAGGCATCAGATCTAAAATAGCGGATGTAAGTAGACTATAAAACCAATAAATTAAGTTCAACTTCCATAAAAAATCAGTTAGTAAGCAACTACGTAATAAAATCCGGCCAATAAAAACTTTATTTTATATAATAAAATACCCAAAAAACGGCCAAAATTAGTATAAAAACCAAAAAATTAATATAAATCAAGAAAACAGAGAACAAATTCATAAAAAATCAATAAAGTACTCAGTAAACAAAAGCCCGGCCAATAAAATGCAGTTTCTTAATAAAAGTATAGTCAAAACAACGCCTAAGAGAGGATTACATTGATAATTAAAATCCGAGGCGTATTATACGACCACTTTTATTCAAGAAACCCATACTAAACATAGTAGATTACTAGGGTTAGGCATCAGATCTAAAATAGCGGATGTAAGTAGACTATAAAACCAATAAATTAAGTTCAA
>PIVT01000260.1 GCA_003353845.1 Pseudomonadota bacterium
CTTTGGTAAGTGATGACATTTCGTTTCTCCAATGCCCTGGCTTCCGTTAAATAAGCCATATACCGATGACATGCAAAGTCAAGTAGGAAAAAGGTCCTGGTAGTTAGGCCCAAAAGAAAGGTGGGTGAGAGCAAGAAAAGGAGATTTTGAGTGAAAAAGAAGGGGCGCCGCCGCCGTAGTCGGGCCTGTGGGCAATGTGGGCAATCTTGAAAAGTTGTTCACATTGTCCACAGGCCACGGTGGTCGGCTCAGAGAGGTTGTTTTGAGGACGCACGAAACTAACCCCATCGCTGGAAGACTGAGAGAAGGTGGGGACAAAAAAGAGGTTCAATTGTCAGCCGAGGTAGTCAGAACTGTTATTGGTCGGTGGTGAACAGGTCAGGATGATCGGTCTGGAGTTTCTCAGCGGAAGGGATGAGCCGTTTGATGCCGCCCCGGATGATGTAGAACAGGTCATCACCGAGGCCGAGTTTGAGCAGGTGGAAGCGGGCAAATTGACCGACGGACATCTTACCGGGTCGTTGAGCGGCCAGTTTTGCGCCCCAAGCCATCAGTTTTCCGGCCACCCGGTCGGCGTCAGCGCGACGGTCAGCTTCAGCGGCGGTCAGCACGTGCCAGATGACGACCAATAGTTTACGGGCAATGGCCACGATGGCCTTCTGCTTGCCAATGCGGTGGGCCAGCCGTTCAAATTGTTCTTGCCAATGGGGGTCGAAGCGAACAGCAGACCAACTGGCCTCGACCAGCACCGAGCGCAGGTCACGCCGACCCTCTTTGGTGATACCCCCCCCTTTGTGGGTCTGACCGGAGGCGTGGATCCGGGCCCCCAGACCGGCATAACCAACCAGTTTCTTGGCCGAGGAAAAACGGCTGATATCACCAATGGCTCCCAGCACAGTCATGGCGGTCAGCAAACCGATGCCGGGCAGTTGCACCAGATAGGTCATCTGATTGGCCCAGGGTTCAACGGTACTGAGGCGGGCCAGTTCGGTTTCCACCTCGCCCAGTTGAGGTTTGAGGTGTAGCAAGGTGGCTAAATCTTGCCGGACCCGCAGCTTTTCTGAAGACGGCAACTCAAGCTCCTGCCACCAGGGCTGGTTATCCTGGTTGAACAAGTGCCCCGGTGGCGCTACAATATTGTGCCGATGCAGGACACTGTTGAGCCGGTTTTTGGCCGCGGTCTGTTGCGAGACCAGTCGTCGCCGATGTGAGATAAAGGCTCGCAGTTCACGGACCTCCAGCGGAGGCACCCACACCTCTGGTATCAGGTTGGCCGCCAGCAGTCCCGCCAGGCCCAGAGTGGCTTTCTTGTCGGTCTTGACCGCCGCCGCGACGATCAGCTTGACCCGATAGGGATGGGCCACCACCACTCGGCCTACCAATGGCTCAAGCTGGTCATGCACGTACCAGGCATTCGTCGTCGCTTCCAGCACCACCTGGTCGGTTGGGTGCAGGTTTTTGACGATCCATTGCTCAAACCGACTGAAGGGGATCCGTCGGGGAGGCAGCACCACCTCCTGGGCGGCGTTGACCGCCGCCGCCATCACGTAGCTTTTGTGGACATCAAAAGCGACATACCGTTGGGATTGATTAGACATTTTTGTCTCCTTTCAACTCTTGTTTTGTCGCTGCGCCCCAGCGACCAGGGGGAACGTGTCCCTTGGGCTAACGTGTGTTGCACACACCGACCCGGGCTTGGCCTCTGTCTGTTGGACCTTCCCATGTAAATGGAATCGGGCGGGCCGCGCCAAACAACAAAACGGGTTTGTGACAAACCAAGAGGTTTCTCTATCCCATATACCGGCTTCGGCGCGAGCCCGATGCCACACGTTGCCAAGGCATCCCCGCCCATTTTACCTGTGCGGTTAGGATACCTGATTTACTGTCCCTCGGCAAGGTTGTTTGTTTACTGTCTATCGTTGGGACTTATGTACATATTAACAACAAGGTCGTTGCAGGGGTACGCCATAATCAGCAGTAAGAGCCGGGGTGTCGCCGGCGAGGTTAAACACAATTGAGGCCAGTTAGGCCAGCCAAGTTGGTCAATGATCGGGCTGGTGTTTGTACTCCGGCCTTGCAGTTAGGTCA
>PIVT01000817.1 GCA_003353845.1 Pseudomonadota bacterium
ATCGGAAAGAAATGAGAACATAACACGGCGCTCCAGGTTGCCTTCCGATGCCGAGATGTCGAATCAGATTCCGTCCGTTTACTTGGCGTGGGTCTGGGCCTTCCTCAGCTGGGTGAGGATGTTGGACAACTCCTCACGCTTCCTCTTGGCACGGATGTGGGTGCCCAGGCGGCGCTTGAGGAACTTCAGGGCCCTCTTATCCTTGGACACCTTCAGCAACTCCATGGTGCGCTTCTCATAGGGAGCGTGGCCAACGACCTCGCGGACCAAGTCGCGCATGAACTTGGTGTGGCGGGTTTGGAT
>PIVT01000108.1 GCA_003353845.1 Pseudomonadota bacterium
TTTTAAAACCCCTGGGTGATTTACATTAAAAGGACTTCTCGGCGTTGAAGGAAAGGCGCGTGTTCGTAGCGCGTCGGGGCGGTGGGTCATAATTCGTTAGGTTCGATGCTGATGTGTTGTTTGCGACGGTTTCACGACGCACCGGGTCATCCCGTGGTTGGATCGAAATAACTATGGTTGCCCAGTGATATCCTGGTTTCCCTGTAGGCTGGTCGTTCGTGATGAAGTATGTTTTTCCATACGCGGATGCGTCCCCCGTACTCGCCTTAGACACCGCGTCTGCGATTAACTTGATGGTTTCATCAATCGTGGTAATAAGTAAAAAGCCGTTCCCTTGTCTGTCCTCGTTTCCAGTAATCCGGGCAGGACTGCCATGGAATAACGAAGCGACGTCGCCTGTATCCCAATCCGTTAGAGAATACGTCTGTTCTGCCGTAGCGGGCACAACTCCATCGGCGCCTGGAATGCAGCACTGTGTGTACATGTCAGATGGAATTCCGCCATCCTGAGTAAGGGACAGCAGACAAAGAAGTTCGGTGTTCGCGGTTCTAATGATATCGGAAGACACAGCGCCTGACGTGTCGTGTTCCATGAAATTTTCGCTTGCTTTCAGCCACGTCACAACGCGGGCGGCCACGATTCCACACGCGGCCCCGATCTGTGTCGCGGAGTGGTCCCTGCGGACTTCGAACCCGAAACCGCGTGCCCATGATTCGAGAGAAGCCCAGAGGGCTGAATTCCGATTCGATTCAAGGTAATCGACAAGGCGCATGCGCATTGTCAGCGACGAAGTGTCCGTGGTTCGCTCTCTTGTTAGGCGTACACCAGAAGGAATATTATAACCGGGGAAAATGGGAAGGCCGGATGATGCGAACACGTGCTGCATGTGCTCGTGGAACCACGTCGAGCTCGGCGGCATGTGAAACAAGTCTTGCGGCGTTGGCATGGTGTATCTTATATCGGCCGCCTGGGTTCTTTTCTTTGTAGCGTGAACATCAGGCGCCGGTTTCGTAGTGCTCGGGCGCGTGTGAGTTTCGCTGTCGCGAGCACGAGCCTTGGGGCCTCCTTCCTTCTCGGCTCTTGCCTGTGCAGAATGCATGTTGTCGACGATGCTCTTATTCCGATTCCGCTCCTCGGTCTCCCTAAGTTTCCTGTCCGCAGTGCTGCTTTTCAGGGCCTGAGCCATGACTCGGTGTTCTGCATGCACCGATTCGAGGTACGCCGCGTGCTCTTCAAGTGTGGACGCCGCAGCGCCCCGGGCCTCGCTATCCGCTAATTCATTCGAGGCTACCTTTCTGAGACGGTCGACCTGGTACTGCCGCAGGAGCTTATTGGACGGCCTCGCTTTTTGGGCGCGTCGGAGCTCCTGGGCGCGGCGCGACGCCTTGTACGATAACGCTGCCGTCTTTAGAGCATCGCGCACCGATATGATCCCCCCCTCCGCGACATACTCAACGGGCGGGGCACCCCTTCGTGAGACGACCACCGTCTTCCAACCCCACGGTATATAAACCGACTCAGATCCCCCGATGATTCTGCCAATGGCATCCATTCGCGCAACATTGCCCACAGCGGAGTCCCCAAGTAACACATCCTTCGACCGCGCGAGTTCGACCTGAATAACACGGCGGTACATCGCCTCGAGGTCTCTCTCGTGCGCTTGCCTGTCTCGTATGGTGTCTTTGTTGTTAAAGAATCGCTTAGGCCCTGGGAACGGATCAAGAGTGATATCACGAAGGCGGCGCACACGCGAAAACAGCACATACATGAGACCAGCATTGAACTCCCGGTCGCCGAGGTTACCGACGACTCCATCGAGCGTCTGGCCTTGGGCTTTGTGGATGGAGTTCGCGTAGCCAGGGGCGAGCGGAAACTGAGTACGAGAGCATCGTTTTTTTCCAGTGTCCTTGTTCCCGACCTCGAAGTCGTGTTTCATCGGTATAAACTTTACCACACGCGGTGTATCCTTGAGAAACGATGGCCCACGGTACCCAGGTGCGTCCATTTGAACGAGAATCGCGACAGGGAGCCCAGGAGGGCCATCTCCAGAGCTATAGATGATCTCATGTACGGTACCGGACGCACCGTTTATGAGCCCTGCTTCCTTCCAGCCATTCCAAGTGCACGTCACCTTCGCTCCCTTTGCCAGGTACAAAACACGCTGTAGGTTCCCTGCATCCTCTGCCTTTGTCTCGACAGCTTCAACTGGGCCAGTGTGCATCGCTTCGATGCGCACAATGGGTGTGCCTGTGGTTGCTCCGAGGTCCGCGAGAGCATCGAGATTGCACTCGTCCTTATCCTTGTTTCGAGCGCACAGCCGCACAGCACCTCGACGAGAAACACCATCACTCCGCATATTCTCGTTGTGCCGGCGAAGGTAGAGGTAGTCCTCGGGAGTGCTGTTGCATTCCATGATCCGATGAAGAATCCCTTTGAATTCTTCGATCTCCTTGCGCTCAGTGGCGCGACGGGCTTTCTCCTCTTCCGTCATTTCACCAGCGGCATCGCTGAGCCGCTGGCGCCGTTGCTCGCGCAGAATAACGACGCTTTTGAAGAACGCACCGTATATTTGTCGCCCTGTCGCCTTCAATACAAAAAAGGGGGCGCGTGTGAGCGGTGGTGTTGCATCGTGCATGAGGAGAATACATGAAGTGAACAATAAGACATTCCCAAGAAGGAGAGGTCACTATCCATGATAACACGGACCTGCAAGGGGTGGAGCGCCTTTGGCAAGTGCTCATGAAACACACGTCTGTCTCCTGTTGGGCTGAGCTGTGCGTGGTGACCGAAAAGAATGACGCTTCTCCCACCAAATTCTGCACTGCCGGCTGTGGCATAATGCGCCTGTTGGAGTCGCTTCGCAATCACGGCAATCATTTCGGCGCCGACCATACCCGACTCATCTATGAAGTAGAAGTGCTTGTACCGGTGCCGCCTCTCCAGCTTCTTTTTTGCATCGATCGAGAAGCCATATTTATTTGACTCCGTTTTGTCTTCAAGCGAGCTCGGATCAAGTCTTTTTTCGTTGCCATACGTACGCGGGTATTGGATGCAGGCGTGTACAGTGTCCCCTCGTACGCTCTGCGCGGCGAGGGCTGTCGGGGCCATCACCATCACGAGGTCGCCGCTTTTGAGAGGTGTAGCATAGGGGGAATCCGGATTGATATCTGTGCTCATGAGCGGGTCGCTGTCGTCGTCGATGAACTGCTTAAAAGCCCTCAGCACGTGCGACTTCCCCGTCCCACCTTGGCCATATACCGTCAGCCCGAGGGGCTCGGGAAGAGCACTCTTCGACCTGATTGCGCGTTTGACGTCATCGTAGTGCCTCGCAAGTAGCGTAAGAAGAAACTGCTGGGAGGAGTTAAGCGTTGCTCGGTCGACGGGGCTTTCGTCAGGTAGCCTCTCAATCTCGGCTATGTCCCCCTTTGCGACCCCGTCAATAGCCTCCTTCACCCAGTCGCGCGACAACATGTCGTCTGTGAACTCCGGTGCGGAATACTTCGCACGTACTTCTGTCCAATGGCCCGGGTCAACAGCCGTCTCGATGCGGCGGTCGGCGGTTGGATTTACGCTGCAACCGAGGTCTTCGCTCGCGCCAAGAAGGACGTCTTCGTCGCCCTCATTTTCCTTTACGATTTCACTTCCCTCGCTATCTCCATCTATCTTCATCAGGCGGGTCATTCTTGACTCGAGTGCTCCCTTAAGTGCCCGCATGGCAGCATCGGCCGCAGCCGCATCGTCCGTCTTGGAAGCCGCCACACACGCGTCTTGCAGTGCATCGAGCTGACTTTCGTGGCGCTCGATGAGATCCATATACTCCATATGCCAACGGCCACGCTGCCCGATCATTTTTGCGTCCTCCTTAGTACCGTGCGCCTTATCTTCATCGTCCGTCGCACGGCTCTCCCATTTTTGGCACTCTCCGGCATACGCTTCTTCGCTTTCGAATACTTTGAACAGCGAGACACGAAACTGGCAGTAGCGCTCGTGGTCAGCGCATGATGGGTCTCTCATTTGTACTGGGAGGTCAGGAACTGGAACGCAGACTCTCAAATGAGGGCATGCTTCTTCGGTCAGGCTGTAACGCTTGTACATCTCACTCCTTTTCTTGCTCGCAGGATTAAATTCGCAATTCGTCTTCTTAAAGAAATCCATAAAGCTCATTGCCATGATACGGCGAGTCATGGCCCTGGTCGGGGTCGGTGTCATCGCTAAAATAATTTTTCTTCGATTCAGATATACCTCAAAATCATTCCACCTCGTACTCACGGCACCTGGTGTGTCGCCGGCTGATGCTTCTCTCACCTCCCGTGTCCACGAACAGTACTTGAACAAATGCGACGACGATGTCGAGCGAAGCCCGAGGGCGATGGCATTGACTTCCTGAGCGGAATAGTCTCGCTTACAAACCTCGAACAGGAGGCCACGTAGCGGTGCAGATGGTGCCGCACCATCCACGGGAGACGCGAGCTGCTTCTGAAGAATATCCGAAAATTGCTTTGAGGGCACCTCCGCCTTCGAGATATAGTTCGCTGTCTTCGTAACGTATTGGCATACCCCGTACTTGTCTACGCAGGCCTTGGCATCACAGTTGGACCGATGGACTCGCGCGTGGGAAGGGCAGCATGAGTTCATCCTGGGGTCCTCGCCGCCGGTATCTTCTGGAGTAGGCGGGCCTTTACCCACGTAGACCTGCCATCGCAATAAGCATGAACCATCCTTCGCCGACGCGAGCTTCGCGAAGTAGTGTGTTGGGGCGCGTACCGACTCTGCCGGCTCCACATTGCCGGGGCAATCTCGCACCTCATCCCCATACGGGCCACCCGCAGCACCTCCGCCGTCTTCGCCCCCTCGGAAGCCCGGGTCCCTGGCGTCACCGCTTGAGTTTCCGTCCTTGGCCCTACCGAAGTGTCGGACCTGAAGGGAATCCGCGAACCTGCAGTACTCCTCTTTAGTGCCTTTTTTTTGGCGTAGGCAATAAGAGGCACGGCACTCCGTGTGTCTCGCGGTCGCACACCTGATCTCATCGTAATCCTCCTTCCAGGCGGCGTCAGATCCGTTAACAGCGCATGGGTTGACCTCGCATGGATACCCATTTGCCATGGCCATGTCCGCGACGGTCCTCGAAGCGTCATCGTAGAGTGCACTTGTTGCATCAAGCAACCGGGCGTACCACATCGCCGCCAGCCTTGCTTGGTGAACCGCTTCGAGAAGGGCGCGGCCCTCCGCATCGACTCTGCCGTTTGATATGGACAGCCCTATCCCCGATGCGTACGCAGGCCTAAAGATAGGCATCCCAGTTGTATCAAGGCGTGGACATTCACCATCATACTCAAACGCGGCCGGGGAGCACGATGCCAGCGCATTGGCGACGTCGAGGACCCTCTCTTCGTCAAAGGACCCTTCTCCTCCGTCCACCTGTGCTTTTGCCTCTTCCCGGCCAAGTTCATTAGCGAACCTGGTTATGACATCAAGGAACGCATCGGGCGGCGGGTTGCCGTGCCACCATAAAGCGTGCCCGTGCGCACTGCCGCGGCTCTGGTACTCAGTTCTTTCCCAGTAGGCAACCATCCCGAGGGCGGGTAGGAGCCTGTCTTGAATAAGTTTCGCTTTTTTGTCCCAGTACCACGATGCCATCGCCGGGTATTGGACTAGGTTGTCGTGCCGTCGCTTCCGGGCCTCCGCAGGCGTCAAATCGATTACAAACGGGTCTCTTGAGGTCCCAGCGAGCCCAGCCCATTCCACTATGAGCTTGTGCAGGTGTGGGCAATGCGTATCGGCTGCAGAGGCCGTCGCGAAAATCGTCGGCGGGCCAAGCTCATCGATCATGTTGTGCAGGTTCTTTCTTTGGTTATGAAAAAATTGGGGCGTTCCTGGAATGGTTTTCGAAAACCGCAAGAGCCGCTTACTCACGTCGCTGGTGTCGCTTCCGCGAAGGAAACTGCCGACGGAGGCGGCATCGTTCGGGTCAACACCGGGGACTTGGCGGAGAAAGGCCCTCGCATGGGTGCTAGAGATATCACGGAAGTTGCGATTTACTGTGTGGAAACTGAACTCCCGGTTTGCCATATGCCGCATTGCCCCAGCACCCGTGTTGGGCCGAGGGCCAACGGCATTTGAAATGACCAGGATGCCATTCTCGAAGTCGTATCTCATGTCGTTTTTCGTAGCCCCTGCACGTAGCGCCCCGTCTATTGTGGTCGCTTTGGAATACAGGTCAAATCGGCGAGCTGAGGCAGTCCCAGCTCTCTTCGAGCCCACGAATCGCACTGGGATGCTGCCTTGGCGCGCGTTCTCTACTTGTTCCCCAGCGGAAAGGGCACTAGGTTGAGCTTGCTCGGGGGGGGGACCAGCACGTGAGTCCTGTGTGAGCGCCCACTGCTGCCACTGTTTGAAAGTTACAGGGCGGTCTCTAGGTTCGTTGAAGCACCCGTTTCCGAATGGGAAAAGCTCCGGGTAGCATAATGGCCAGAAGCCCTGCCTTCGCTCATTGATGGCGGCACCGCGCTCGAGGGGCTGAGAGTTGTCGCCACCGGGCTCCCGTGCCGCTGCCCGCTTCTCAGAAGTCTCTTTGGCTTTCTCATCCTGCAGGAGTTCGCCCAGCACAGCCCTCTCCGCTTCCTCTTCAGTCCTCCTCGGCATGAAACCGGCAGGCACACACGATGAGTCTTCCCGGAAAGCAGCGAGCGACGCCATACGCTCAAACTCTTTAACGATGCGAGTGTCGATGCTCTTCCATGCCGTGTGTCTCTCTATTTCCGCTTTCCGTTCTGCACGCTTCCTTTCTCTTTTTGCAGCAGCGCCATCGGCCGTGTCATCACTTGGTACGCCCCTTTGAGGTTGCCTGCGGCGAGATATCAATTCATGCTTCATGTCGTCGTAGCCTGGAAGTAGATCACCGCGGCCCTCTTCCACAATAAAGGACGCAAGGTCGGCTATGGATGTCATTTCTTGGCGAGGCCGGTGGCTAGGGACCCTCTGAATGTCTTGAGCGAGCCTACCGGCGTCGTCAGGAAGAGAGTACTTTTCCTGCAGCGCTACTCGCAGGGAGGATGCGAGAGGTAAGTCATCAAGGTGCTCCTCGCCGGCCTCGAGCCACTCTCGGAGTGCCCCTACCGTGAACATAAGTTCCCCCGGGAGCTTCTCGCCAGCGGCACGGTCTTCCATGAGGATTGGTATGTCTTCCGGGATACCGTCCAAAGGAAGGCGATTGAGAGCGTCCTCATCGATATCCTTATACAGGGACTTGTAGTACTTGTTGTGCCTCAAAAGGAGCTCCAAAACGCGCCGAACATGATCCCGCCGCACGCGAAACATGCGAACAATACGAGGGTCCCTCTTCGCCTTCTCGATCCCGCCATGGTCAACAATGAGGCTTAATCCTGCATCACCAGCTGACCTTGGGAGAGACAGCGCGACCAGTGGGCCGTTGTTGCTCAGCGAGATGGCGTGGCCACGGTACCCAAACTGCCCTTTCGGCAAACGGTGGTAGGACACGCAAGGCGTCGCTGCCTTGATGAGACTGAGTTCAGCGACGGTCATACCATCTAGCAAATCCAACAGCTCCCTCCACTCGCCTTCGTCCTCAGCGCGGCTCCCAGCCTGTCCACGGTTTGGCCCAATCGACATACCGTTCTCGGCACTGAAAAGAGGGGGCTTTCTGGACTCGCCGCCACATGAAACACCAGGGAATGAGGAACATTTCCCGCACTCCGCGCCAGTGGTTTTGATGTCTGGATCCCGCCGCCCACATACACGGCAGGTCCCGATGTAATGACCGAGGTGATGGAGGCACTGGTGAAGCCCCATGACGAGTTCCTCGTGCTCTCGAAGAAGCTCGGCGTGACGAGCACTGCTGAGCAGACCTGCGCGAGAAATGCGCAGTGGCTCTGAGATGCGCGGTACAGGCATACTACACTTGTATCAAGCTATACCTTGAAGTGGCCACGCCGGGGTGACATAAGGCGTATGTGCCCCTGCAGGCACCTCATCTTTCCACGGCTGAAGTAGGACACGGTGGAGAGGGTCCGTTGGTATCACAGCAGGGGCGTTGCCTTCGTCCTCGGCATAGGCATACTTTGCCTCCGCTTCGAACCATGCATCATTTACGCGCTTCATCTTTGCGCCAAACGCGGCCTGCCTTGACTCGTGGGATTGCCGTGCTGCGTCCTTCGCTCTCGCTTGATCTGCAGCCGCCGCCGATTGCTCTTGTTTATTTCTGATGTCACGTACAAGGAACGTCCCGTGATGCTTAGCGAACAGGCAAACGAACGAAAAATCGCGCGCGGGGCTACTGGCTTGTCCCGACTTACTTGGCCGCCTTTTTCGCGTTCCTGTTCGCGTTGCTATTTTGCATCTTGCGGATACCACCTTTCGTTCTAGAAAATCTTCAAAAAACGGACAGCAGCACAGGCCGTTATATGATCGCACAAGGGACAGACCGTCAGGGAGTTGGTGCAAATGCGCGGCTCCTCTTTTTACTTACTTCGCATCCGCTTCCGCCTGCAATTCTCTTCCACGCTCCGTCTT
>PIVT01000818.1 GCA_003353845.1 Pseudomonadota bacterium
TTGTTGACAGCCGCCGTCTCGATCGCTAAGTGGTCCTTGGTCTCGGCGTGGGTCATTTGGGCGCCCTCGGAGGCCTTGGCTTTGGCAGCACCGCGCATGGCCGCTGCCGCCGCTTCGTCCTTGACCGCCTCGCCAGCGTCGGCGACCTCGAAGCAAGAGTACCGGGAAAGGGAACTCGAAAGTCACCAAGTCTGCCAGGACTACAAGTGCAACTCATTGCCCCTCGCCACTACCTTAATCAGAAGCGTGGCCTCGGTAGGCTCCGGCGCCTCCGCTTCAGACTGCGGCATGCCGCCGAGCTTGCCGACGGCCGTGGAGGGAACGAGGTCGTCGGGGGGCTTGGCGGACTTCTCCACGGCGACAGCCGAGGAGGCAGGTGGCGTCGGTGGAGACGATGGAGACGCCGAGGCGAGCTGATGGCTCGCAGTACCCGCGATTGATGCGGGTATGCCGCCGGACTCATCGATGGCATCGGCGCCCATGTCGCCGGTGTTGGCGGCGAGCTGG
>PIVT01000261.1 GCA_003353845.1 Pseudomonadota bacterium
GAGATGGAGAAGTTCACCACCAAGGACGGCATGGAGATCGAGATAAAGTCGGTGGTCCGTGGGTCCATCCCCGCCGCCAACGCCAAGGACGCGTTCAAGTGGCTGGAGGACAACGGCAACGCCGGGCTGATCAAGCGGACCTTCGCGATCGAGTTCGGGAAGGATGATGACAAGTGGGCCGACAAGTTTGAGCGCGACCTCAAGCAGCGCAAGAAGCCGCTGAACGTGAAGCGCAAGAAGGCTGTGAACGCGCAGACCCTCCAGGCATTCGTCAGGGTGCAGCTGGAGGAGGGAGTAGCAATTCCGATGGACACCTTTGGTGTGTATCGACAGAGGTTCTCGAAGGTCACATTGAAGACCTGAGAGCGGCGCGTCACCTGCGCAGACTGGAGTGGTGAGACCGACGTGGCTGGCGTCATTTGAAGAGTAACTTGAAAACTGCCAACATAGGAGAAATCAAATGGTAGCGAAGAAGAAGGAAGTAGCGAAGAAGCCGGTCGGCGGCATGGTCGCTGGCTATGACTACGGCGATGACGCCGGAGCAGGATTTGAAGGAACCACCGGTGATGACCTATCGGTCCCGTTCTTGGGCATCCTGCAATCGAACAGTCCCCAGGTAGAGGACAAGGACCCAGCCGGGGCGGAGAGCGGAATGCTCTTCAACACGGTAACTCGGGAGCTTGTCGACAGTGACAGCGGCGCGGCGTTCATCCCGTGCCACAAGGAGCTGGCCTATGTTGAGTGGGTTCCACGCAACAAGGGTGGCGGTTTCGTGGCCTTGCACGACCCCAATGGTGAGGTTGTCGCGAAGGCTATAGAAGAGAATGGCGGCCAGAAGGTCGGCAAGCTGAACGTGGGTGAGAATGAGCTGATTGAGACGCACTATGTCTATGGTCTCCTCCTGAACGAGGAGGGAACAGAGACACAGGGCTTCGCAGTGGTGTCATTCACCTCGACCAAGATCAAGCCCTTCCGGGACTGGATCACGGCCATGTACACCCTCAAGGGCAAGCCACCAATGTTCGCCAACCGCGCGCGGATCAAGACGATCAAGCAGAAGAACGAGCATGGAACGTTCTACAACTTCCGGATCGACCCGCTCGAAGACACGTGGGCCAAGTCGCTCATCAACCCAGCGCAGCTCTCTGGTCTCCTACAAGAGGCCAGGGACTTCCGCGAGATGGTGACCAGCGGCATGGCCAAGGCGGCGTTTGAGACTCAGAATGCCACAGGGGGCGAAGGCTCCAGTGGTGGCGCTCATGATCTCGACGGAGATGTGCCGTTCTAGGATTGCCCCGTACAATCCAGGACTGACTACCCTAGTCAGTCCAAGAACGGTTCGTGAGGCCTGGGACTGCTCCCCATCTGGCCTGGGCCTCACACCCATATTTTCATAGAAGAGAGATGAAAGGAAGATAGCATGCAAGTAAGTACTGGTGAGTTGGTAGAGCTTGATGAGGCTGCACTCAAAAAGTTGGAGCTGCAGCAGTCAGAGTTCACACAAAGCCGTGAAATGATGGAAATGACTCCTGATCAGGTCAAGGCAACGGATGGTATGCCAAATAGAAAGAGGCGTCGTTACATGATGAAGCAGCCATGTGATTGTGGGAGTGGGCGACAAGCACGAAAATGTTGCTTTAAAAATTCATGAACCAACGTCGGAGAAACAAGATGAACATTGGGAAGATATTGAAGCCAATCCTTGACGACCCAGACAGCGAGCCTGTTGAGAAGACATATTCCATAGCAGAGTGCCTCACGAACCTCGGCGTGGCCGACTGTGTCATTGAAGACTGGTGCAACGAGCCACTGCGCCGCCACTACATGAAGCAGCGCATGGACTTCAAGGCCATGGAGAAGAGACACGCCAAGGGCAGGGGCCGCGACCATCGACGCGTCATAGAGTCAGAGGTGTGCCCAGCTCCAGACAGCGTGGCGGCCCGCTACGTTCGACCGCGTGAGATAATGTTCCACGCCACCAAGGGATTTCGCTCTCGACGAGTTGAAGTCTGATGGAGTGGAGCGCCAACCAAGACGAGGCCCTGAAGGCCGTCGCCAAGTGGCTGAATGACCCAGACCAGC
>PIVT01000819.1 GCA_003353845.1 Pseudomonadota bacterium
GCCGAAGGTTACCAAGAATGGCTGCTCATCAAAGCCAAATCAATGTCAAAAATTGACCTGCGTATTCGGCGCTTCCACGAGGTCATTGGCCTCGACTGCCCAGAATCTGCCTTGCAGGCTTTGGGAACCTGGATGAAGGGCAGAAAGAAGGTGGCGGCGACCGGCGACATTATCGATGCTCAGTCTGGCCTGCGCATTTATCGCTCGACCCTGGAAGAGCGTTACGGGGCAGATTCTGTTTACATCGCCTTTGGTCTTGTTCGCCCGGTGCAATGTGTTTATGACACCTACCTACTTCGTGATAATATGACGCCTGGGAACCAGACGCTGCTCCCCGCTCAAAGAAGGAAATCGTCGACAGAGACGGCGAGTGGGATAGACTACGTGTATAACGATTCAAGTGGCGATTCCGATGGTGGCGAAGAGCCGCTCGCGGCGCCCACGGGTGGAGCCGCGACAGCACCTATCGTGCACACAAGGGGCGAAGAGGCGAGCGCTTCTTTCGT
>PIVT01000820.1 GCA_003353845.1 Pseudomonadota bacterium
CCAAACGAAGGTTGAGAGACGCTAAGACTGGCATTAGCGCTTAATTAGCGACTATACATCAACAATAAAAAAGCCGCTAAAGAAAAAACCGATAGCGGCTAGAGTAAAATCCCCCCGCTGCTGTGGGCTGGGGAAGTTGTCTCTATTTTTATCTTAATTGATTGGAAAATATTCGTTACGACCCCTTTAATTTACGTTACGACCCCTTTAATTTAATTGATCAATTTAAAATCGATACGACCCCTCTAATTATACGACCCCTTTAATTTTATGACAAAGTGGAAATCAGAATGTTTTTTATACCGTAGCGGTCGATCTTAATTTGGGAAAAAGTATGATGTTAATTTTGTACGCTACACTTACTGCTCTTATGCATGTCCGGTTAGTATTTTTACATTTATTTATGAGGAGTCTATTTCGAGAATGAACTTTAGTGAGAATGCTGGTGAAGATCAATAGTTGTGGGCGCACTGGTTATTTTTAAATCCCTCCGTCCCCTTTAATT
>PIVT01000038.1 GCA_003353845.1 Pseudomonadota bacterium
TGATATGGATTTAACGGCAACCGTCTATCGCTTTGATATCAGTTTGTCCGACGTGGATCGCGCGGTCTACGAGAATCTAGATTTGCGCCTGGCGCCCCACCAACTGGAGACACCTTCTTACCTACTCACTCGCATGCTGGCCTATTGCCTGGAGTATCGAGAAGGCATTGCCATGGCTCGCGGGATGTTTGATACACGCGAGCCCGATTTGTGGGTACGCGATTTTACGGACCACGTCACACACTGGGTCGAGGTGGGCACGGCCAATGCCAAGGGCTTACACAAAGCCAGCAAGGCCGCTGATCACGTCATTATCTATACCTATGACGATCCCGGCTTATTGAAATCCCAACTCTCGAAACAAAAGATTTATCGAGCCAAGGATATCCAGCTCTACAGTATTGATCCTGTCTTCATCAAGGAACTCGAGTCGGTCATGGATCGGCGCACAATTCTCGATCTCTATATCTGTTCGCGGGAAATTTTTGTCACCAGCGCTGGCCGGAGTTTCTCAGGCCGCGTGATTAAACATCAACTCGAGTAAGGCTCACGGGGTCAAGAATTTTCGGATTTCTTCTTCGCGCGCCATGGCATCGTGGTAACCCAAATGAATCAACTCACGGCAGTAGGGTTTTTCAAACAACAAGTAGCTAACAATACTCGCGGCATTGGTGCGCGTGGCACCACTGTGGCGCAGGAAGTAGCGAATGGTGCGCGGTAAGTCGTCTGCGTGTTTCGCGGCGATTTCGTCGAGGGACTGACTGGGGGAGATGTTCAGCATCTCCACGGGACGCAGGGTCATGCCATCCTTCGTTTTTACGCGGTCGGGGATCAATTTGATGATTCCGTTCATTCGTTCCAGACGTTCCATGTCCGCCTGCATACTGTCCAAGAAAGCGCTGTCAAAAACATGCCCTGTAATCTTGGCGAGGGTCGGGTAATGCGGCGCTTCCTGCACTTCATAGTTCGCCGTGCGATCTTCACTCACCCCGATCACAAATACGCGCGAGGCCCCCATGTGGATGGCCGGGCTAATGGGTGTCAGCTGACGAATGGCACCGTCACCAAAGTACTCCGTTCCAATTTTAACGGCGGGGAAGATCAAGGGGATGGCGGAGGAGCCCATCAGGTGTTCAATGGTAATGGAGGCGCGTCGGCCAACCCTTCGGGCACGCTCCCATTCTGGAATTTCTGGATCCCCTTGGAAGAAGGTGTGGGACAACCCGGAGGTGTATCCCGCGGTCGTGATACTCAAAGCGTGAAGGTGGCCCTCGTCAATAGCGGTTTGAATACGATCTAGCTTGACCACATCCCGCAAGAACCCGCCCAGCGGTCGGTTGTCCAAGATGGACATGGCCTTGTTGGTATCACCGCCGCGAACCATGATATTGCGAACCCAACGCAGTATGCCCACCACAATGGAAAAGAAGCCCGTTCGGTAAATACGCCCGGCATGAAAGTTGCCCCAAGCGTCTTCGAGTTGCTGAACACCGAGCCTGAAATTGGGAGTGCTACTGGCAAGTGTGGCGGCATTGATGGCACCTGCTGAGGTACCGCAAATAATCTCAAAGGGAGCTTCGACCTCCGCGGGTAGAATCTCGGCAATGGCTTTCAGGACGCCCACTTGATAGGAGGCGCGCGCACCTCCGCCCGACAGGATCAAGCCTGTCTTGCCTGGCGGCGCATCTCCAGTACCTACGGGAAGTCGTCGAAGAAACTCTTCCCATAATGTCGTTGGCACGACTTCAACCTCCATACATTGCTAATTGGCACGCGTCCTAATCAGGCTTATCGCCCTTTTGAACCCGGAACTTAATGGACTCTTTGCACCTTCATGAAATCTGTCCTAGCCCGCAATATCCAGCACGCGCGAATTGAAAAATCGGGTAGATTCAGAACCCAACCCAGAACATACGCAGCCAGAACGCAGTAAGGAAGATGATGCCAGACTCCCCATCCTGCGGCCTCGATGTAAGCCCCTAGTCCAAGGAAAAGTACATGCCCGACAGTAGTTCCAGCGACAACCCCCTCCTCCGCATCACGCGGAACATCCCCTTTGATGAGATTCAGGCGGAACATGTAGAACCCGCCATTGAAGTTTTATTGAGCGAGGCGCGAGCTGCGTTAGCGCAAATTTCGGAGCAAGAGGCCAAACCCAGCTTTGAAAACACTCTCCTCGCTTTGGAGGCCGCCACGGAGAAACTCGAAATCGTCAGCACCCTGGTGGGCCACTTGGAATCGGTGGCCACTAGCCCTGCCTTGCGCGAGGCGTATAACAAGGTGGACCCGCTCATCAGTGAGTTTTATTCCTCCATTCCTTTGAACGAAGGTTTGTGGAAGGCTCTGAAAGACTTTGAAAAAACGTCGGGAGCAGCGAATTTAAGCGGTGCCAAGAAGCGTTTCTTCCAAAAAACCATGGATGAATTTCGTCGCCACGGAGCCGAGTTGGACAGCGCTGGCAAGGAGCGACTCTCCGCCATCAATGTCGAACTCTCCCGCGTGACGACACTCTTCGGCCAACATGTTCTAGATGCCACCAACGCCTTCGAACTCTTGATTGAGGATGAGAGTCGACTGGCCGGGCTTCCCGATGATGCTCGGGAAGCGGCGCGCCAAAGCGCTGCATCAAAAGACAAGCCCGGCTGGCGTTTCACCTTACAGGCGCCCAGCTTCATTCCGGCCATGACCTACCTGGAGGATCGCAGCATTCGCGAGCAGATCTATCGGGCGCAGTCGACCCTGGCCAGTGTCGGGGAGTTCGACAATCGAGAACTCGTCGCCCAAATCCTTTCCTTGCGCGGCGAAAAGGCCACACTGCTGGGCTTTGAAAATTTTGCGGATCTTGTGCTCCACGAACGCATGGCCCGAACAGGAAAGGATGCTCAGCGTTTTTGTAGCGAGCTGAAGGACAAGGCCATCGTTGGTTTCATGCGTGAAAACCTGGAGTTAGAAGAGTTTTACAGAAAACACTTGAATAAAGATGACGCAGATGCCGCTCCCTTGGAAGCTTGGGATCTGGCCTACTGGGCTGAAAAACAGCGGCAATCCGAGCACGATTTCGATGAAGAGCAACTCCGACCCTATTTCCCGCTCCCTACGGTGATTCAGGGCATGTTCGAGTTGGTTCAGCGCCTCTATGGGATCAGGCTTGAGGAAGTAAAGGGGCAGCCCGGTTGGGATGAGGGCGTGCTGTTATACCAGATTATTGATGGGGATGAGGCCAGCACCAACCTCGGTTCGTTCTACGTGGATTTGTTTCCTCGTGAAAACAAACGCGGCGGTGCCTGGATGAATGCCTTTATCACCGGTGGCCCGAAGGAGAATTCGTTCGAACCCCATGTAGGCCTGATCTGCGGAAACCTCACGCCGCCCGTGGGTGAGCGGCCCGCCCTGCTCTGCCATCGAGATGTAGAAACTCTCTTCCATGAGTTCGGGCATCTCCTACATCATCTGCTCAGTCGCTCCGAGATTCGAAGTCAGGCGGGGACAAATGTAGTTTGGGATTTTGTCGAGCTGCCCTCCCAAATCATGGAAAACTGGTGCTGGAATCGGGAGTCCTTGGATCTTGTTTCTGCGCATTTTGAAAGCGGCGAAAAGATTCCAGATGACCTGTTTGAACGCATGATCGGAGCCCGCAATTTTCGCAGTGCCTACGCCATGATGCGTCAACTCGGTTTTTCCATGGTGGATCTGGCCTTGCACATGGATTACGAACCTGGCCGAGACGGCAGTGTCAGTGAGTTCGCCCTGGCCCTCACGCGGGAATTTTCAGCCGTGCCACTGCCCGATGACTATTCCATGATCACCAGTTTCGGCCATCTCTTTGGTAGTTCCGTGGGCTATGGCGCGGGCTACTATTCCTATAAATGGGCCGAAGTCCTCGATGCCGATGCCTTCACCCGCTTCGAGAAAGAAGGCGTCTTCAACCGCAGCGTGGGGGAAAGCTTTCGCCGCGAAATCCTCGAGCGAGGGGATAGCGAGGATGCCTTGGTTTTATTTAGAAACTTCATGGGGCGTGACCCCAACCCCGACGCCATCCTGATACGCTCAGGGCTGCTGAAAATCGAATTAGGAGAAGAATCAGAATGAGCGACGGACCTCAGCTGTTGGGAAAGACTTGCATGATCACCGGTGCCAGCAATGGCATTGGAAAAGCTGCAGCGCACGAACTCGCAAAAGAAGGGGCGGAACTTTTGCTGGTTTGTCGGGATGCTCAACGCGCACAGGCGACGGTTGAAGAAATCAAGCAGCGCAGCGGCAACCCAAAGGTGGAATACCTACTGGCGGATTTATCCTCACAGGCCGATACCCGTCGCATGGCCAATGAATTCCTGGCCAGCGGTAAACCCCTGCACATTCTGCTCAATAACGCGGGGGCCGTTGTCCAATTCCGCAGCGAAACGGTCGATGGCATTGAAACCACCTTTGCCTTGAATCATCTGGCTTATTTTCTCTTAACCAACCTTTTGCTGGACCGACTTCGCGAAAGCAGTCCCGCTCGCATCGTGAATGTCTCCTCCGATGCACACAAGCGCGCCTTTCACGGAATCAACTTCGACGATATCGAGGGCAAGAAAAGCTATGGCACCTTGAAAGCCTACGGACAATCCAAGCTGGCCAATATCCTTTTTACCAAGGAACTCGCCAGCCGACTGGAGGGAAGTGGCGTAACGGTGAATTGCCTGCATCCCGGTTTCGTTGCTTCGCGCTTTGGCCATAACAACGGTCGGTTTATGCAAGGTGTCATGAGCTTCATTCAGGTCTTTGGACGAACCAATGAAAAGGGCAGCGAGAGTTCAGTGTACCTCTGCGCCTCTCCTGAGGTCGAACACATGAACGGAGAATACATTTATGATTGCAAAGTCACCCAACCGACGGAACATGCCCTGGATCGCGAGGCAGCCAAGCGACTGTGGCAACTGAGCGCTGAAATGACCGGGCTCGCTGATTCCCAACCAGGGAGTTAAACCCCTTCGTCTTGGATGTAGCGTTTTTCTTTAAAGCCTTTGGCATAGGGGATGAAGACAAGTGCCGTCAGCAACATGGTACCTGCGAAAAACAGGTAATAACCCGCACCTGAAAGTGCGCTGCCGCCGCCTCCCATGAGAATCAGTTTGTTCACCAAGGCGGTGAAGCCGTTTCCAATAGCGACGCTTAGCAGCCAAAAGGACATCACCAAGGATTTCATCTTTCGCGGCGATTGCGTGTAGAAGAATTCCAAGCCTGTGATTGAAACCATGACCTCGGCCGAGGTCAGCACGAGATAAGCCAAGGCCTGCCAGGCGATGCTGGGTTGATCCCCCAGGCCGATCCGATATTCAATCCAAGCCGGTATCAAAAAGGCGATGACCGTTACGAAGAAACCGATACTGATCTTTCGCAGGGGTGTAAGCGGAAAGAACTTATTGATGAAGGGGTAAACCACGTAGGCAAAGAAAGGCACGAGAATGATAATCAGGACCGGATTCCAGCCCTGCATCTGCGCGCTCATAATCGTGAAGCCAAACACCTCGCGATTCATTTTCTCGCCCTGCTCCACCCAACTCGAAGCGGTCTGATCGAATAGGGACCAGAACATGGCGACGAAAAGAATGATGCCGCCCAGCCGGAGCAGAGTCTTGAGACCTTCGGCACTCATGGTCTCTTTGACAAAGGCGTTCCCTCCAGCGGGAACATGAACAAAGCGTCGACGCCCCAACCAGAAAACAAAGGTGGCCAGGGCCATGAGCACACCTGGCGTACCAAAGGCGACGTGGGGTCCCATGGTTCGCAACAGGTAGGGCACCGCGAGCGTGGAAATCGCGGCACCGGCATTGATGGCGATATAAAACCAAGCAAAGGCCTTTTCGAGCAGGTGTGCGTTGCTCCGCCCGAATTGATCTCCCACATGCGCCGACACACAGGGCTTGATTCCTCCGGCACCGATGGCGATCAACATAAGCCCCCAGAACAATCCCGTGCGGGTGTCATCCAAGGCCAGCGCCAGATGCCCTAGACAGTAAATGCACGAAAGAGCCAAAATCGTTCGATATTTCCCGAGGAGATAATCGGAACAAAGCGCGCCCAGAAAGGGAGTTATATAGACCGCCATAACAAAGGTGTGGAGATAGACTTTCGCTTCGCCGTCGCTGAAATAAGCCGCTTCACCAGAAGCATTGACGATGTACTGCGTCATGAAGATGAAAAGGATGGCCTTCATGCCGTAAAAGCTGAAGCGCTCGGCGGCCTCGTTTCCGATGATGTAAGGAAGGCCCGTTGGGAAATTGCTCCGCACCTCTGGCACGGTGCGATAGTTGGAACCTCCCATTTTGGCCTCCGGGTCTGCTTCTTTAAAAAAACCACATGCTGCGTCAGCGTATTCCCAACACAAAGAGACAGTAGGCGCTCTGAACGCCGCTGGTCAATTGTGTCCGCTCTCCGCTATTCTTTAACTTATTGCGCTTTGCGGGAAGGGACCGGGTATCTTTAGAGAAAAGCATAAACTCGAAATCGGGCCGCCTCGATCTGTGGGGAAGCTAGAGATTCTCTTTGGCCTCCTTGTGCTGCTCATGTGCTACGCCGCGTTTTACCCCTTTCGCTTTTCGCCAACAAACCAAGTGGGCTGGTTGCAAAGTGAACCGGGCATCCAATTCACCAAACGTTCCATCGGCTATTCCGAGGGTTCCTTTTCCTGGGAAACAGAGGAATTGGTCCGCTCCATCAGCATCGAATTCTGGATCGAACCCGAAAACGAGCCCTATAACCACCTGGGCCACATTCTTCAATTCTATGACGGTCAGGCCACTTCTCCCCTGGTCATCGCTCAATGGAAATCGGGTTTGGTGCTGCGCAGCCGACTTGAGGAACCCAATTCAGGTAAGAGATTTTGGGAGATGGGGGTTCGTGAGTCGCTTACGGCGGGGCAACGGCATTTCATCAGTGTTACTTCGAGCCCCGAAGAAGGTACGACGATCTATGTGGACGGTGCCCCCCAAAATCGCCTCTGGAATCGAACGATTATTTCAGAAAAGATTCCCTTTGAAGGCCAGTTGGTGCTCGGTTGTGCTTCGGGTGGCGCCGGGCCCTTCTATGGCCAGCTGTATGGTGTGGGTGTTTACGCGCGCGCACTCTCCGAAGAAGAGGTGGCGGAGCATTGGAACATCGTACAAGAATCGGGTTGGCGGCCGCTGACGGGAACCGCAAACCTCAAGGCCTTGTACCCCATGGACGAAGGCGGCGGCAACAGCGTTGCGGACCTCACGCCCAGCTCCAATAGCATCGCCCTACCCGAAAGCTTCTCCCCCTTGCGTCGGGGCCTGTTGGATCTCCCCAACGCACAAGACAGAACCTCTGCCTGGTTCTTCAACGACTTCATTCGCAATCTCGCGGGCTTTCTTCCCTTTGGGCTGCTGCTTACGCTACTGGCTCGAAAGGAGCGACAGTTTCCTGCCCGATCGCTGATCGTGCTGGTCACGCTGGCAGGTTTCGGGCTGAGCATGGCCATTGAACTGATACAGGTAGCCCTTCCTGCCAGGCATTCCTCGCTCACCGATGTGGTGTTTAATGCCGCAGGTGCCATGCTCGGTGTGCTTTGCGCCCTGTTCTGGCTTCAACGTTCGGGCCAGACCAAACCCTAGCCAGGACTAGTCTGCGACAATCTGAATCATTCCAGGGCTCTATTTCCAGTAACAGCTGAGTAGTTGCCGCTTATTTGCTAGCGCTTTGCATTCTGCAATAAATCACCAAAAGCCTTGGATTCTGAACGTCACTTAGCCTCCTGAACTGGCACTCACCTATGGAGAAATCCGATTCCGGCGTGGGGATTCCCTCGCCGTGCTCCAAGACTGTAAAGCGAGTAGTGACCTCATTGGATGTGAGTGCTTGCTGAAAGAACTGAGGGAACTGAGGGAAATCATGAGGCCGTTCGCTGGACTTCAGCGCATGTTAAAGAAGAGTCTGCGCACTCTTCCTTCTCGCATTAGCTTGTTCGTGTTTGGCACCACCTTCATCACGACGGCGGTGTGCGCCTACATCAGCATCAGCAGCTTCCAACAATTCCTTGATCAACGCATTGATGAAAAATTCCCAAGCATTCTCGTGGAAACGGCAGGCAAAATTGAACACTGGTACCAGGCCCTGGTCTTTGGCATGGAATCCTATGGCGATACCAGGGGCCTGATCCCCAGGGACGCAACGGCTTTAGAGATTCGAAATTCCAGTGAGACTCTTGGATTCCGTCAACAGACAGCGGATCAACTCGCAGATTTCCTCGATCACTCAACTCGCATCAACGGCCTCTTTATGTTGACCGACCAAGGGGATGAGATCGCGTGGTCGGGTCGTCGTCCAAGCATGAAGCAACCACATTTGCGAAAACTGGCCGACGTTGAGAGTCCCGCTGTTTCCAATCTCGTTCGGTTAGAAGACGAAGTATTTCAATTCGTATCCATCCCCCTCTTGAATCAGGACGAGGAAAAAGTTGCGAGCCTACACGCCATCGTGGATCTCGGTGTCTTACTCCCATTGCTGAAAAGTGATCAGATCGGAGAATCCGGGCGAATTTTCATCCTCGATGAGGCGGGACAGCCTTTCCTTCTTCAGCAAATAGAAGCTGGCTACCGCTATGCAGTTCCCCAGGAGGGGCTCAACAGCCAGGTGGAACGCTATAAGAACGATGCCGAAGATCGTGTGATTGGCACTTCGATTCCTTTTGGGCATTTTGGCTGGACACTGAATGTCGAAGAATTACAAAGCGAAGCCTTTGCCCCACGAACGGCAATTGTGCGAAAGGTCCTCGCACTCAATCTCACCATCATTCTTTTCTTTTCGGGGATTTCGATTTTATTGGCGAGAACGATTTCGCGACCCGTTCGAGAGCTGGCCGTGGCCGCTCGCCGTATCACCGATGGTGAAACCGATGTCGTGATCATGGAGCGCTCTGCACACGATGAAATCGCGCTCCTGACCCTGGCCTTTAATCGCATGTCCAAAAAGCTCTACCATAATCAGGTTGAGTTAAAGGAAAAACAGAAGCGAATTGAAACCAGCAACGTACAGCTCAAAGCCCAGAACCATGAGTTACAGAGTATGATTGAAACGCTCAACCGGCTTTCCATCACCGACGGTCTCACAAAGCTGTACAACCACCGCTATTTCCAGCAGCAACTACGAGTCGAAATAGCGCGTGCCACGCGTTCCAAGACGCCGCTTTTTATCGTGTTGATTGACATTGATAACTTCAAGAACCTGAACGATCACTACGGTCATGCCGCTGGAGATTTAACCTTGGTACGCGTGGCTGACATCATGCGAGAACAGATCCGTGAAAATGACCTTTTGGCGCGGTATGGTGGTGAGGAATTTGCCTTGGTACCCGGGCAGACCGACCTTGAAGGCGCGCTGTCCCTGGCTGAGAAAATCCGTATGGCCGTTGGCAACGCACGCTTCCAACTCGACACCTCGAGCGTTGCAGAAAAAGTTACCATCACTGTCTCGGTTGGTGTGGCGCATTACACCGGGGATCTGAAGCAAAGCTTCAATCATGCCGACCAAGCACTGTATCGAGCCAAAGGTGATGGCAAGGATTGTGTTCGCCTCTACGGAGTGGAAACTTAATTCACTGCACCGTTCTTGCTGTTCCAGACACGGGCATTGCGGAACATTCGCATCCAGGGCCCGTCTTCCCCCCAGTTTGCAGGATGCCAGGAATGCTGCACGCTTCTGAACAAGCGCTCGGGATGGGGCATCATGATAGTGACCCGTCCGTCCCGACTACACAGGCTTGTGATCCCCTGAGGCGAACCATTGGGGTTTTCGGGATAATGTTCTGTGGGCTGACCCGCATTATCGATGTAACGCATGGCGACTAAACCACTCGCTGCGCTGTCTTGCAACTGACTCTCGCTCTTGTACTCGGCGCGCCCTTCACCATGGGCGACAACGATGGGAATCCGGGATCCGGCCATACCCGTGAAGAAAACAGACGGACTCTCCACGATCTCAACGGCCGTAAAACGTGCCTCGAACTGTTCTGAGTGATTTCGAACAAAGTGCGGCCAGTGCTCGGCGCCCGGGATCAACTCCCTCAAATTCGAAAGCATCTGACAACCGTTGCAAACGCCCAAAGCAAAGGTTTCTTCCCGGACAAAAAAACTGCGGAAGGCCTCACGCATGGGCTCACTGAACAAAATTCGCTTCGCCCAACCCTCACCAGCACCCAGCACATCACCATAGGAGAAACCACCACAGGCGACCAACCCACTAAAGTCGTCCAGGCTCACGCGTCCGCTTTGCAAATCGCTCATGTGAACGTCTATGGCCGCAAAGCCCGCCCGATCGAAGGCCGCGGCCATTTCGATCTGACCGTTGACACCCTGCTCGCGCAAGATGGCCACTCTCGGCCGCTGCTGTTCTTTGGAGGGTAGACCAGCGACGATATTTTCACTGGGATCAAAAGCAAGCCTCACTGGCAAGCCCGGATCGTCTTGGGCACTCAGGCGTTCCAATTCTTGCCGGGCACATTCAGGATTGTCTCGCAGGCTCTGCATTTGGTGGCTCGTCGCCGACCAGAGGTTCCGGTAGTAACTCCGTTCCTCCGCTAACACATTGACTGAATCAAACTCAAAGACCATGCGATCGTCATTTCGCAAGCCACCGATGACATAGCTGCACTCCGACAGTCCCGCCCGTTCAAGGCTTCCCATCACCGACAATTGATCACTTCGTCGGATTTGTAAGACCGCTCCCAACTCCTCATTAAACAAGATGGAGAGGGGCTCGCTGCCGAGTCCGTCGAGAAAGATTTCAATCCCGGTGTTTCCCGCAAAAGCCATTTCACACAGGGTTGCAAACAAGCCTCCGTCAGAACGGTCGTGATAAGCCAGCAACATGCCTTCGTGATTCAGCTCTTGAATGACCGAAAAGAAGCCCTTTAGCAGATTCGGATCATCCAAGTCGGGAGCGCTATCTCCGACCTGCCCGTAGACTTGTGCCAAACCCGAGCCACCGAGCCGATTCTTCCGCTTTGAAAGATCGATCAAGACCAAGCCCGTCTCTCCCTGATCGGTTTGCAATTGCGGGGTTAGAACCTTACGGGCCTCTGGCACCGGTGCGAAAGCAGTGATGATGAGGGACATGGGCGAAGTCACACTCTTTTCCTCACCCTGCTCCGCCTGCCAAACCGTACGCATGGACATGGAATCCTTGCCCACCGGGATGGTCACGGACAATTCGGGGCAGAGTTCCATCCCCACCGCCTTTACCGCGTCGTACAAGGCCGCATCTTCCCCCGGATAACCAGCGGCAGACATCCAATTGGCCGATAGCTTGATATCGGAAAGCTGATTAATCGGGGCCGCTGTAATATTGGTGATGGCCTCGGCCACGGCCAGACGTGCCGATGCTGCCGGATCAATCAATGCGACGGGAGTGCGCTCTCCCATGGCCATGGCCTCTCCGCAATAGCCCTCGAAATCGGAAAGTGTCACGGCCACATCCGCCACGGGAACCTGCCACGGCCCCACCATCTGATCGCGTGCGACCAAACCGGTAACCGAACGGTCCCCAATGGTGATCAAAAAGGTTTTGTCGGCCACCGAAGGCAATTGCAACACTCGCTCGGCGGCCTCTGCCAAATCGACCTTGGAGAGAGCCAAGGCGGGGATGTGGCTTTTCTCCCTTTTTACATCGCGATGCATCTTGGGTGGCTTGCCAAATAGAACCGAAAGCGGAAGATCGATGGGCATATTCCCAAAGTGTCGATCCGATACCGCAAGGTGAGGTTCTTGCGTGGCTTCCCCCAGTACTGCAAAGGGGCAGCGCTCGCGCATGGCAATACCCTCAAAGACTTCGTAGCGCGCCTGGTCGATGGCCAGTACGTAACGCTCTTGAGATTCGTTACACCAAATGGCCATGGGTGACATGCCGGGCTCGTCATTGGGAATCTCGCGCAGTTCAAAGCGGGCACCGCGATCACTGTCATGCACCAATTCCGGCAGCGCGTTGGACAACCCGCCCGCGCCGACATCATGCACCGACACAATGGGGTTCTCCGCACCTAGCTGCCAACAGCCATCGATGACTTCCTGGCAACGACGTTCCATTTCGGGGTTGTCCCGTTGCACAGAAGCGAAATCCAGATTTTCACAACTTGCGCCCGAGGCCATGGAAGATGCAGCGCCACCGCCCAAACCGATGAGCATGGCCGGCCCGCCCAAGACAACGATCTTGGACCCTGCCGGTATCTTTCCCTTCTCCACATGTTGGGCGCGGATATTGCCCATGCCTCCGGCGATCATAATGGGCTTGTGATAACCGCGAACAGCATCCCCAGCGGGTCCCGCTGTCTCTTGCTCAAAAGTTCGAAAATATCCGCCCAGGTTCGGACGCCCGAATTCATTATTGAAGGCAGCACCGCCCAAGGGTCCTTGCGTCATGATTTCCAAGGCCGAAACGATTCGGTCCGGCTTTCCATAATCAACTTCCCAAGGCTGCGGAAGACTGGGAAGCTTTAGATTGGAAACGGAAAAGCCGGTCAAGCCCGCTTTGGGCTTGGCACCCCGGCCCGTGGCCCCCTCGTCACGAATTTCACCTCCAGACCCCGTGCTGGCACCGGGAAACGGTGAAATGGCCGTGGGGTGATTGTGCGTCTCCACTTTGATCATGATGTGGGCATCTTCGGGATGCCGCGTGTAACAGCCTTTGGCGGAGGGATTGGCGGATGAATCGCTTGAAGGGAAAAAACGTTGTGCCTTGAAGCCCTCAATCACCGCCGAGTTATCGTGATAGGCAGAAAGAACACCCTCAGGGTGATGATGATAAGTATTCCGAATCATTTGAAAGAGAGAGTGCTCTTGAACCTCGCCGTCGATCTTCCAACTGGCGTTAAATATCTTGTGACGGCAATGCTCCGAGTTGGCCTGCGCAAACATCATGAGCTCAACATCGGTGGGATTTCGCTCCAATTCTTGGAAACTACTCAGCAAGTAATCAATTTCGTCATCGGCCAGGGCCAATCCCAGTTGTCCATTGGCCTGCACCAGGGCCTCGCGCCCTCGGCCTAAAATTTCGATCTCGAGCACTGGATCCGGTTCGTCGTTCTGAAACAGTAGCTTGGCTGATTCCATATCTGCCAGAATGATGTGTGTCATACGGTCGTGGAGCAGTGGGTAGAGGGCCTCTAACTCCTCGCTACTAAGCGGCGCATTCTCATGGCATTGAAGATCGAAGCACACGCCCCTCTCCAAGCGCTTCACCTGACTCAAACCGCAGCCCAAGGCGATCTCCGTTGCCTTGGACGACCAGGGTGTGATGGTTCCCGGTCGCGGGACCACCCATACCGGCTGACCTCCGATATCACCACTGGTGTCACGCGGTCCGTAGGTCAGAAGTTTCTCCAAACATTCTCGATCTCCAGCCGTCAGTGGGCCCTTGAGATCTACAAAATGAATGAAATGCGCCTGTACACTGTTTAGTCGAGGACTTATTTCGCGAAGCGCGCTGAGAAGTCGATCCTGTCGAAAGGAAGAAAGGGCCGTGGAACCGCGGAGTTGTAGCATCGCTCGTCGATCTCGCTCTGTGCAAAAGGGAACTCGCATTTTACTGTTCGAATTCGAGTTCAGGTAGGGTCAAGTGGGTCCAATCGCCCTTCAAATTTGATTCTAGAGGTACTTTTTAAAGTTTTTTAACTCGGTGTCATGATGGTTTCAGGCAAAACCAAAGAATGCCGGGCCGACTCAAAAGGCAGACAACCAACACCGAAGCCATCCCTGAGACCCCAAAAAAACTTAATAACACCTTCATGTGAGTTTCTGTTTGCTGAATTTATCAAATGGGAAAGTTCTCGTTTTTTTCAATTTTGAATTCTGATTGCCGTCTGCCTGTAAGCCCTGATTCATGTGACAGGGCTAGTTCTGTTAGCCCCGGTGAATTCATCGTCCGATTAGAAATTAGTAAGAATAGTGCGATATACACTAGTTTGTGGTATTTATGAGTTCAACTGCGATACAGGTATCTGTTGAATTGACGTGTTAGGGCGACTCGAACATCCATTAATATTGTGTTGTAATGTTAGAGATTGAATGAATCTGACAGTGTGTCAGGGCAAATAGTTTGAAAAACAGTGTTTTTATATGCCAAGAAGTGCCAAATTCAAGAGAATACCGGATCGTATATTAAGTTGATTCGATCCAATATACACATAGATGCAAACCACTGTGATCCAATGGGGGCGCGAAATGCAACCTGAGGCCACAGACTAAAAAGCAGGTGGACTATAATGGCCGTTAGAAAAAAGAAGGCGACTAAGAAAAAGGCAACAAAAAAAGCAGCTGGCAAGAAGAAAGCAACAAAGAAGAAGCCAGCGAGTTGGGGGGGGCGACGTAGAGGCGCAGGACGTCCTATCGGTTCCGGCAAGGGCCCCTCACCCGATGCACGTTATAACAGGGTGGCCGTGATGTTTAACAATACCGAAATCAAAGCCCTTAAAGCCTTGGCTTCCAAGGATGGGCTTCCTATTGCAACTGTTGCTTACAACCTGATCGCCCGTAATTTGAAGCGAAAGAGTTGATCGCCATCCAGGATAACGCTTTGGTCAACGAGGCTCTTTTTCGCTGATCAAACAAAACCGCCGAGCAAAGTTCCTTTGCTCGGCGGTTTTTTTGTCTGGTCTTTTTGTCTGGAGACAGTTTTCCTGGCCAGCAGCCCCTAAAGCTCTTTCAGCCCCTCCAAGATCTCCTGCACGGCCTTCTTGCCGTCCCCGAAGAACATCAACGTATTGTCCATGGCGAACAAGGGGTTCTGAATACCGGCAAAGCCAGGACTGAGACTGCGCTTGATCACAACCACTGTGCGGGCCTTGTCCACATCCAAAATCGGCATACCCGCGATGGGGCTTTCGGGGTCCGTCCGGGCGGCGGGATTCACCACGTCGTTAGCACCGACCACAATCACTACATCCGTCTGGCTGAATTGGGGATTGATGAGGTCCATCTCCAAGAGTTGCTCATAAGGGACGTTGGCTTCGGCCAGGAGCACGTTCATGTGACCCGGCATACGACCTGCGACGGGATGAATTCCGTACAACACCTCAATCCCCCGCGCCTCCAATTCCTCCGCAACTTCGCGAATCACGTGTTGGGCTTGCGCTACAGCCAGACCGTAACCGGGAACCACTACAACCTTCTGGGCTGTTTCCAGAATCATGGCAACTTCGTCGCCCGAGGTCGCCTTGACGCGCCCGGTGTAGATATCGTCCTCTTCACCCACCTGTAACGCCTGGGCCAGGCCGAACAAAACGTCTGTCAGCGACCGGTTCATGGCTTTGCACATGATGGCCGTGAGTACCAAGCCGGAAGCACCCACCAGGGAACCGGCAATAATCAACACATTATTGCCAATCACAAACCCTGTGGCAGCGGCCGCCAACCCGGAATAAGAGTTGAGCAAGGCGATGACGACAGGCATGTCCGCCCCGCCGATGGGAAGGACCAAGAGCACGCCCAGTAGCGCTGCAACGCCGATCAAGGCCCAGTACACCTGAGGCTCCGGAGAGACAAAGAGGTAGGCACACAGTCCCACACTGACCAGAGCGAGCAACACATTGAAAGGTTTGTGTCCGGGAAAGGAGATGGTCCCGCCCGAGATTTTTTCCGCCAACTTCAAGAAGGCCACCATGCTACCCGTAAACGTCACCGAACCAATGAGGCCCGATGCGCCCGTGGCCACCGTCGACTGTGCATACTCAGAACCCACCATGGCAGGCAATATACCGAGACCCGCGCCGGCGACGAAGACCGAGGCCAAACCACCCGAGCCATTGAACAAGGCCACGAATTCAGGCATGGAGGTCATTTCCACTTTGATGGCGGAGATCCCACCAATGAGCCCACCAATCACCAATCCAATGATGATCCCTTGGAAATCGACAATGCCTTTGTCGAAGAGAACGGCGACACTGGCCACCAGCATTCCGGCCGCGCCCAAAAGGTTTCCACGCACAGCCGTTTTGGGATGCGTCAGGCCCTTCAAGCCAAGAATAAACAGAATGGAGGCGACGAGATACGCCAGCATAAGTCCTGAATCGAGGTTCATGCCCTACCGCCTCCCTTTAAACATGGAGAGCATGCGATGGGTTACCAGGAAACCGCCGATGCAATTAATGGTGGCCAAGACCACTGCCGCGATCCCTAAATAGCGCGGGATCTCCACATCACTGCCGGCCCAGAGCAGAGCGCCGACAATGGTAATGCCGGAGATCGCATTGGAACCCGACATCAAGGGGGTGTGCAAAGTCGGTGGAATCTTCGTAATGATCTCGAAGCCAACGAACACCGCTAGCGCAAATACCGTGAGATAGATGATCAACATCTCCATCAGTTCGCTCCTCCTTCGTCAGTTTCGCTGGCTGGCTTCTCTGCTGGTTTCTCTAGAGGAGCCAAGCCGACAATTTCGCGTACGCGGGGGTGAACAATCTCGCCACCCGTACACACCAGACAACCTTCGATGACATCGTTTCCCATATCGATCTCTAGTTGTCCGTCTTTCAGAAACTCTTTCAACAAGGTCGTTACGTTACTCGAGTACATTTGACTGGCGTGATACGGCATGGTCGTGGCCAGATTCACCGGACCTAAAATCGTGACGCCGTGGGCCACTGTGGTCTCGCCGGGTTGGGTCAAAGCACAGTTGCCGCCGCGCTCGGAAGCCAGGTCGACAATGACCGACCCGGGTGCCATACCCCGCACCATTTCTTCTGTCACCAAGATGGGTGAAGGCCTGCCGGGGATGGCCGCGGTTGTGATGATGACGTGCTGAGCCGCAATGACTTCGGCCATGGCCGCCTGCTGGCGGGCGATGAAGTCTTCGCTTTGCTCTTTTGCGTAGCCGCCTGAATCCTCCGCGCCTTCGGTTTCGATATCGAGTTCAATGAACTTGGCGCCCAAACTCTCCACTTGCTCCCGGACCACCGGTCGCACGTCGTATCCAGAAACCACCCCACCCAAGCGCTTGGCCGTGGCAATGGCTTGCAATCCTGCAACACCGGCACCCAGCACCAACACCTTTGCGGGAGCGACGGTTCCAGCCGCCGTCATGAACATGGGGAAGAAGCGCGGCAATTCGGACGCAGCCAGGAGAACACCCTTGTAACCTGCCACCGTGGCCAGGGAAGACAAAGCGTCCATGCTCTGCGCACGCGTAATTCGAGGCACCAGTTCCATGGACACGGCCGAGACACCTTTTTCGGCTAATTTCTTGATCGCATCATGGGCTAGCAGGGGTTCGTGGAAGGCGATGACCAGCTGTCCGCTGCGCAGTTGATCCAAGTCCGAGGATCCTGTCTCCGGATTGGCACCTGCACCCTTCATTTGGCAGATCACGTCGGCACTGCCAAACACATCGGCACGCGAAGAGGCGATTTTTGCGCCGGCGTCGGAATACTCCGCGTCGGGAAAACCTGCCTTGTTGCCAGCACCCGCTTCAATGGTCACTTCGAGACCGAGCTTGATGAGTTGTTTGGTTGAGGCGGGCGTCAAGGCGACGCAGTTCTCACCCGGAAATATTTCGGTGGGCACACCTACGATCATTTGAACCTTCCTGTGCATGGTTTTGGGTTTCTTGATCTGCCCCAGAGACGCGCTGTGAATACAGGAGCACACTGCGAGCGCGCATCTTAGCAAGGGACTTCGAAGTTTCTACATAATATTTTACTCCATTGATTGGAGCGATTTCGGCGGAATTCTTTTATTTTATCAAGACTTACATCTCTACACATGCTGACGGACCGTGAGATTTAGTAACATAACGCTGTTTAAATGTTTTGCTTTGGTGTTCCCGAAGCGAAGAAATGAGTTTGCCAATGGAAAGAGCAGCTCAAAGCAAGAGACATTCTGTTCAGTGGATCGGGTTCTTCCTCGGCCCGGCCGCGGGAATTCTGACCCTGCTCTGTTTGCCTCCCGACTACCTCACACAAGAGGGGCAACTGGTGGCCATCACCCAAGCGGGTCGTGTCACAGCGGGCCTGGCCATCTGGATGGCCGTGTGGTGGATGACGGAAGCCATCCCCATTTACGCGACAGCCCTGCTTCCCGTCACCTTGCTGCCTTTAGCCGGCGCCCTGCCCCTGGCAAAAGCGGCGGCTCCCTATGCCCACCATTTGATTTTCATGTTCATGGGTGGGTTCATTTTGGCGCTTTCCATGCAACGTTGGGGCCTTCATCGACGCATTGCCTTTTTGTCCTTGCAAATCGCGGGTACCCGACCCGGCCAGATTGTTGCAAGTTTCATGGTCCTCACAGCGGTTCTGAGCATGTGGGTTTCCAATACCGCCACCGCCATCATGATGACACCCGTCGCCATCAGCATCATCCAGCTGAACGACGCGGAAGGGAAAACAGCCTCAACGACGGATGAAGACAATGGCACCTTTTCCATTTGCCTCTTACTCGGCATCGCCTACGCCGCTTCCATCGGTGGAACTGCGACACTCATTGGAACACCGCCAAACCTGTTTCTCGCGTCCTATTATGAGAGCCAGTTCGGGCAAGAAATTGGCTTCGTGCGCTGGATGGGTGTCGGCCTTCCTTTGGCCCTGTGCTTCCTACCCGTGGCTTGGCTTTTATTAACTCGCCTGCTCTACCCACTGTCCCGTACTCCGATTCACGGCAGCGAAGAGTTTCTAAAGCAGGCTTATCAGAAGCTAGGACCCATGAACAAAGGGAGTTGGGTCACCCTGGTCGTCTTCCTACTAACGGCCAGCCTTTGGATCGGGCGCCCCTTACTTCAAGACCTCTCCATAGCAGGGCGGCATCCCCTAGCGGGTTTGTCCGATGCCGGTATCGCCATGTTTGGAGCACTGCTTCTATTTATAATCCCCGTCAATATCGCCAAGCGTGAATTCACCATGGATTGGGAAACCGCCCTGGGCTTGCCCTGGGGATTGCTCCTGCTCTTTGGCGGAGGATTGAGCCTGGCCGCCGCCATTCGCACCAATGGGGTCGGTGAGTTCATTGCGAGCCAGGTCAGTCTGATTTCAGGCGCTCCGCCCTACTTGATCGTGGTGGCCGTAACCCTGGTGATCATTTTTCTAACGGAACTCACGAGCAACACGGCTACGACAGCCACATTCGTGCCCATCCTCGCCAGCCTGGCACCCGCGCTGGGGATGGATCCGGTCCTGCTCATCGTTCCCGCCGCCCTGGCCGCGAGCTGCGCATTCATGCTCCCTGTGGCTACGCCGCCCAATGCCATCGCCTTCGGCACCGGGCTCATTCGCATTCCCCAGATGACGCGCGCAGGTGTTTATTTAAATGGGGTCGGCGTGATCTTGATTCCACTATTCACTTATCTCTTGGCTTATCCCTTGCTGAGAATCAGCGCGGGATAGGAGTGCGTGCGGTAGAGGAAGTGCGGATCCACGGTTGGATGCGTGCTCCTCTCTGCCGCGCACACTCCTAGAGTCATCCCGCCAAAAAGGACAAGCCGCAATCGGAGCACTCTTCGTCTTGCGCCCCCAGGCTGTGTCCGCAGGCCGGGCAAGAATTCTCATCCACTTCATGAGTTCCGCCATCCACGGAAATCGTTGCCAGATCTTCTTCCACGTGTTGTGAGGCGATTTCATTTGCCTGTGGATAATGCTCGGGTTGAACAAAGATCCCCTCGCCTGTGGGTCTTGTTTCGGTCTTCAACACACCCCGATCAAAAAGGTCCGCCAGGGATTCCATTCGATAGGGCACTCCCACCTTGCGCAGTTTTTTGGCCAGAATATCCACCCAAGAGCGAGCGCCATGGGACAGCAACATCATTTCAGCGGGTTCGGCAGATTCGGGAGAGGATTCATCTGTCAGTTCCTCAGGGTGAACCAAGGGCACATCGCAATCGGCACAGCGGTCAAAATCGTGTCGGTATTCCTCCCGACAGGAGGGGCAGTATTTATAAGACGGTGATTCACTCAAATGGCTTCTCCTGGCTCTAGGGCCCGAGTCTCGGGAAGAGTTTCTACAGTATCGGGAGTATGTCGAAACCTGATTGATTTTGAAACATCTCATAAGGAGAACGGGCTAAGGAAGGTGGGAATTAAATTGATGCAGATCGGACCCTCTTGTCGACATCGCGTCGGCCGTTTCATGTTTCTTCTTTTCATCGCTTGTTTTGTCTTCCAGCCCCGACTTGGTTTTGCTGAGGACTTCAATGCAGACCTCTACGCTCAACTACTGATGGAGCACTCCCGTGAAACCAACACGCTGCCTGGAACACTGGTGGACTACAAAGGCCTGAAGAACGAGGAGCGCTGGTCGGAGTTGCTCAAGAACCTACAATCCACGAAACCCAGCACGCTGGACAGCAGCGCGGAAAAGAAAGCCTACTGGCTGAACGCCTATAACATTCTCGCCATCGACACCGTCCTACAGAGCTACCCCATCCAAAGTATTCGCGATGCCGGTAGTTTATTTTCTCCTGTGTGGGAAAAAGAAGGCATAGAAATCGAAGGCAAGCCCATGAGCCTGAGCGAGATCGAGCACCAAATCTTGCGCCCCATGGGAGACCCCCGCGTTCATGCGGGGATCGTGTGCGCGTCGAGGTCCTGCCCTTCTCTTCTCCGTGAACCGTGGGCCGCGGATACACTGGAGGCACAGCTGGACCAGGCCATGCGCACCTGGCTTGCCGCCGAAAAGAAAGGTCTTCACATCGACAGGCCCACAAAAAAAGTTCGAATCAGCCGCATCTTCAATTGGTTCAGCGACGACTTCGCAGGCCGGGAGGGAATTCTGTTGATTCTCATGGAATATGCCCCACCCGAAACGAGTGTCTGGCTGCGCAAGAACCGCCATGACGTAAGCCTGCACTACTTCCGCTATGACTGGGATTTAAACGAATAAAGCTCTATGCGAATCGCTGAGAGTGCCTGGCGGTTTGCACTTCGCGAAAACCGACCTTGCCAGAGTTCTTCTGGCGCGCTTTTGTTCGTAACAAAAGAGAACACCATCGTCCCGAAGACGAAAGGAATGCCCATGCCGCGAAATCCCGACACAGACATTGGTTTTGCCCCTTCTGAGACACTGCGCAGCTTGGGAGCCAGTGTTCGCGCACTCATGGAATGCATTTGTGCCATCGAAGGCCCGAAAGAAGAGCTGGAATGGGCCATTCAAGAAATCGATTCCATCACGGATCGCCTGGTCTCACACCTCCCAGACAGTGATAAGCGTAGTTTCAAAGCCCACGTGAAACACAAAGCACCGGAGAATGCGCGGCTCTACAAGGCGGGCAATCCGCGCGACTGGGATTACAACCCGGTAAACCCTCCCATGGAGATCCAACTCGATAAAGATGGCACCCTGCACGGTTACACATGGTTGGGCCTTCAGTACGAAGGGCCTCCCAATGTGGTTCACGGTGGAATCGTGGCTCACCTATTGGATCAAATGTTGGGATACGCCAATACGGCCAATAAGATTCCGGGCTTCACGGGAACCTTGACCATTCGCTATCTCAAACCCACTCCGCTCTTCAGTGAGATCCATATCAAAGCCAAGCCCACTCGAAACGAAGGCCGAAAAATCTTTGCCAAAGGAGAGCTCTTTGCCAATGGAGTGCTGACTGCCGAGGCCGAGGGCGTCTTCCTTTCTCCCCTGAAAACTCCCCAATTTGCCAAACCCATGATCGAGCCGACTTCATGAGCGGCAGAGTGACCGAAGGCCTGCGCAGAGCGATCCTCGCAAAATAAATTTTCCCTGTGTGCAAAGGAGGGGCCTTGGCACCCGTAAAACCGGCGTTTTTTCGTGTTTTTCGCCCCTCCCCGCCTGGCTCCAATTCAAGAGAATCCACAGGTCTGCCGAGGGATGCAAAATAAATCTGCTGGCGAAGTGCCTTCTACTTCTGCTAGCGCTTGCTTCTGAGATCCCCCCGCCGTCACAGGGCAGTTCCTGCGACGCGCGGGGTTCATACTTTGTTGACACTGCTCGAAACCGGATCAGGTCTGCAAGGTTAAACCGCTGGTATTGAAGGGTTATATGGGAAAGTCACTCGTCATTGTGGAATCGCCTGCCAAGGCCAAAACCATCAATAAGTACCTGGGCCGCAACTACGTTGTGAAATCCAGTGTTGGGCATGTGCGAGACCTCCCCACCAGCGGTTCTGGAAAGAAAGTCGATCCTGAGGCACGCGCCAAGGCGGCAGCCATTACCCGCGCACTTCCACCCGAGAAACGCGCCGCCCATAAGAAGGCCAAGTCACAGCAAGCGCTGATCGCACGCATGGGAATCGATCCCGAAAATGGTTGGGAAGCCAGTTACCACATCCTTCCCGGCAAAGAGAAAGTCGTCGCCGAACTCAAACGCCTGGCTGAGAATGCGGACACGATCTACCTGGCCACGGACCTCGACCGTGAGGGAGAAGCCATTGCCTGGCATCTGCGCTCGGTCATCGGTGGCAGCAATAAACGTTTTAAGCGAGTCGTGTTTAACGAGATTACCAAGTCCGCCATCACCGAAGCCTTCGAGGCTCCCGTTCAGCTGGATCTGAATCACGTCAATGCCCAACAAGCTCGACGTTTCCTCGATCGCGTCGTGGGCTATATGATCTCCCCTCTGCTGTGGGCCAAGGTTGCGCGTGGACTGTCCGCGGGTCGAGTCCAGTCCGTGGCCGTGCGTTTATTGGTGGAACGCGAACGCGAGATTCGGGCCTTCATCCCCGAAGAATTCTGGGATCTCTTTGCCGACACGGAGACCTCTAAAAAAGAAGCGCTTCGCTTCGAAGTCAAAAAATATCAAGGAGAGGTTTTTCGCCCCGTCAGCGAGGAGGAAACCAACGTTGCATTAGCCGCACTTCAAAATGCCTCCTACCTGATCAGCAAGCGCGATGACAAGCCCACCAAGACCAAGCCTACCGCGCCCTACATCACCTCCACCCTGCAACAGGCCGCCAGCACGCGCCTTGGGTTCAGTGTGAAGAAAACCATGATGCTGGCCCAACGCCTGTATGAAGCGGGCCATATCAGTTATATGCGAACGGACTCCACGAACTTGAGTGCCGAAGCCGTGTCCAATTGCCGTGACTTCATCACCCAAAGCTACGGTGATCGTTACTTGCCTGCCGAAGCTCAAGCCTATGGCAGCAAAAAAGGCGCCCAGGAGGCTCACGAAGCCATCCGTCCTTCCGATGTCGGCGCAACGCCCCCCCAATTGGAAGCGGGTTTGGAGCGCGATCAATTCCGGCTTTACGACTTGATCTGGCGTCAATTTGTTTCCTGCCAGATGACGCCTGCGGAATACCTGAGCACGAGTATTGTCATCGACGCTGAGGGTTACGAACTGCGCACGCGCGGGCGGATTCTGAAATTTGACGGACATACCAAAGTGCAACCGCCTATGAGTAAGAAAGGCGAAGGCGATCTCGTGCTGCCCGATGTGCAAGTGGGAGATACGCTGAAACTCATTCAACTGGACCCCAACCAACATTTCACCAAGCCACCACCGCGCTTCACGGAAGCCAGTTTGGTAAAAGAGTTGGAGAAACGAGGGATCGGCCGCCCCTCGACTTACGCTTCGATTATCTCAACGGTTCAAGATCGGGGTTATGCGCGCGTGGAAAATCGGCGTTTCTTCGCCGAAAAAATGGGCGATGTCGTCACTGAGCGCCTGGTCGAAAATTTTGAACATCTCTTGGACTACGGATTCACGGCCAAGATGGAAGAGCTCTTGGACGAAGTGGCAGCCGGCGATGCCGATTGGAAGGAAGTGCTCGACACCTTCTATGATGACTTTAAAAAGAAAATAGAAATTGCCGCAGGTGACAAGGGTGGCATGCGCACCAACGAACCCACGGACGTCGATATCGACTGCCCGCAATGCGGCCGCAAGATGAATATTCGCACGGCCAGTACCGGTGTTTTTCTCGGCTGCTCCGGCTATGCCCTGCCTCCCAAAGAACGCTGCAAGTCCACCATCAACTTAATTCGCGGCGATGAAGTCGTCAGCGTCGATGAAGAGGATGATGAGGTCGAAACTCGAGCACTGCGCAGTAAACACCGCTGCTCCAAGTGCAAAACCGCCATGGACAACTACCTGATTGACGAAACCCGCAAGCTTCACGTTTGTGGCAACAATCCGGATTGCCCTGGCTTTGAAATCGAGGAAGGTCAATACACCATCAAGGGCTATGAAGGCCCCGTCCTGGAATGCGACAAGTGCGGCGCCGATATGCAGCTTAAATCCGGCCGTTTCGGGAAGTATTTTGGTTGCACAGCCGACGAGTGCAAGAACACGCGAAAGCTTTTACGAAGCGGTGAGCCCGCGCCTCCCAAGGCCGACCCCATCCCCATGCCTGAATTGCTTTGTGAGAAATGTGACGACTTCTATCTATTGCGCGACGGTGCAGCCGGAATTTTTCTGGCGGCGAGCCAATTCCCCAAGCATCGAGAGACGCGTGCACCCAGCGTAGAGGAATTGCTCACGGTCAAGGATCAACTGGACCCGAAATACAAGTTTCTAGCCAGCGCACCTGTGGAAGATCCCGCTGGAAACAAAGCTCAGATTCGGTTCTCACGAAAGACCAAAGAACAATACGTGATGACCGAAGTCGAGAAGAAGCCGACGGGATGGCGTGCACATTACGTGGGTGGCAAATGGGTTGAAGACTTGCCCAAACCGAAAAAGAAAGCTGCTAAGAAAAAAGCGGTGAAGAAAAAGACGGCTAAAAAGAAAACGGCTAAAAAGAAGGCTGCAAAGAAGAAAGCCAGCAAGAAGTAGCGCTGGCCTCCTAACGCGCGTGAGGCAAACTCGATGACTCTCTCTGTTGTTGCTTGGATCCTGGCCGGAGGATTGTTCCTCCTGGCTGCTTATTTCTTTAATGCCGCCTCGCAGGCCAAGAGAAAAAAAGCTGTGCTGGCCGAAGAATTGAAAGAGCTTCAAGACAAGCTCGAAAAGGTCAGCAAACGCCTGGCCAAACGCGACAAAGAACACGAAAAACGCAATGAAGAGACCGCTGAACTGCGCCGCAGTCTGGAGAAACTCAAGAAACGCGATAAAACGAAACGCTCCAATCAGCAAGTCGCACCCGATCATGTCGCGGAACTAGAGCACTCCCTCGCCAGGGCCGAAGCCAGGTATCAAGAAAAAGAGGAGCAACTGCTTCAGACCGAAGGGGGGCTCGCGCTGGTGCGTGCCGAATTGGAACTTCTCAAGAAACCCAAAGAAGCCCCGGCTGAACCCGTCAAACCCGTTGAAGACCCACACATCAAGGAAATCGCCGATCTGAAATCGCGCTTGGAAGAGCTCACTCCTCGCAGCCATGCGATGAAAAAAGAATTAAAAGACGCCAAAGCACAGGCAGAGCGTTACAAAAACAAAAACGAAGTTCTGGACAAGACCTATGTGGTACTGCGCGGTGAGCACAAGATTCAACGCGAGAAATTGCGTATGCAACGACAGGAGTTGGAACGACTTCGCGCCATGTCCGTCACCTTGGGCGCGGCCCCACTAGCGGATGAACTCGGTGACAGCGTCGATGACCTTGGAGACGATGACGCCGACTACGCAGAAGAAGTAGCGGCTGAAGAGAAACTCTAACTCTCGTCATTTAACGCCCGGGTGACAATTTCAGCGACATCCTTGGATCGATCCACCCGGCTGAGTATCAAGGGCTCAGCAGCTTGCTTATCTCAGCGTCGTTCTTGAAGAAGTCGGTGAGTTGGGCAGCGATGTACGCGTGACCCTCGGGGTTGGGATGGGCGTCGTCCGGTGGCACCACCCAGAAGTGACTCAGGTCCGGGCGATCCGATTCCGCGAGAAGCGTCTGGAAGCGGGGGTACATATCCATCACGCGATATCCCATCTCGTCCAAATCGCGGGCCAGACCCTGATGCAGGAGGACAAACATCGGGTCGTCCTGATAGTCGGACTTTGCTTCCACGTAGGTGTTGAAGATCAGGCCCACGACCGGGATCCCTTCTGCCCGAGCCGCCTCGACCAAGCTGCGCCGACTCTCGAGCATTGAGTCGTAGAGCGGTCCCGATATGCAGTAGTTGTCCAGGAATTTATTGGCACTGTCCTGGTCGGGGAGCAGCTCCATCTTCAGATTCTTGACCTTCCGGATGATCAGCTTGATCAGCGCCGAATGGATGAAGTTGTCTCCCTCTTCGGGGGCCAGCCACTTGTCGTAGCCCCAGTTCGCCGGCAGGGCATCGTTGTGGTCGTGGTGGACGATCAATACGTGTGGCCGGGTGGGCGCGATCTTGTTGAGGAATTGTTGGTGTTCCTGGATCGCGTTGTAACCCGGCACAGAGTAATTGCGCAGCAAGACCGGTGCGCCGCGTTCCGCTTCCAACGCGCGGCGCAGCTGTTCGCCGTAGGAATCCTCATATTCCACGCCCCAGCCGAAGGACGTGGAGTCGCCAATCAGCGCTATGCGCATCGCGTCTTCGCGAGCCGGAGGCGGCTCGGCAGCCACCCGAATGCCCTCGGTATCGGTTAGCAGCCTGGATCCCCGGTACTCCCTGTCCAGATTGGGCCGCAGAGCGTACTCAATCGCCGGATCTTCATCGGGCTCGACAATGGATTTCATACTTTCTGCGGTGAGCTGCGCGCGCAAAAGCTCCGTGTCCCAATAGCGGCTCAGAAACAAGCGAGATAGCACTTCGCCGCCAACTCCGACCATCAGCAAGCTCGCGGTAATGGCGACGATCCCAAAGAGCAGCTTCTTCCGTCCAGCGATCCCAACTCTCATGGATTCACGCGCTCCGCCCTTCGATGCCAAGACAAATCCCGGGACCGGGGCATATTGCCCTCAGGATTGGCCTATTTGTCATGAGTTCCTATATAAGTATAAGTAACACAAGCGGCCATGCAACGTCTGGGACCTGTATCTGGGCGAGTGGCACTTGAAGCGCTGCGCCTGAAGAGAGCCTCTAACTCTCGCCTTTTAATGCTCGCGTAACAATTTCAGCGACATCCTTGGAGAGATCCGCCTGACTGGCAATGGCTTCCAGCTGCACGCGCATGAGTTCTTGTCGTCCCTGATCGAAGCGTCGCCATTGGTTGAAGATGGAAACCATGCGAGCTGCCACTTGTGGATTCATGGCATCCAAGGCAATCACCATTCCCGACAAGAAATCGTAACCCCCTCCGTTCTTATCATGGAAGCGGACTTGATTGCCCGCGCAAAACGTTCCCAACAGGGAACGCACGCGGTTGGGATTCTTCAAGCTGAAATCGGGGTGCTCGGACAGCTTTAACACCTTATCCAAGGCACTCGGCCCCTTGCACAAGGCTTGTGTACTGAACCATTTGTCCAATACGAGCGGGTCTTGCTGCCAACGTTGATAGAAAGCCTCCAGCGCTTCTTCACACTCAGGACCTTCTAAATTGACCAGGCAGGCCAAGGCCGCTTGGCTGTCCGTCATATTATCGGAGTGCTGAAACTGGTGAACAGCAACTTCCCTGGCCGCCTTGTCAGCAGGCATAATCAAGTAGCCCAGAATGGTATTTTGAAGGCGCCTTGCGGAAACCGACGCAGCATCATTACGGTAGGCCCCGCGCTGTCGACAACTGTCGTAGATTTCCCGCAGTCTCTGGCCGTGACGATGGGCCAACCCCTTCTTTAGAAACTCCCGTGCGGTAAACAGTTCGTCCACGTCGATGACGTCGCGCTCTTGTGCCAATTGACGTTCGGGGGGAAGCGTTAACGCGAGGGATTTTAGTGATCCGTCGAGAGTTTCGTCTTTTAGTATCTTGCCAAAGGCATCGGCGAACAATTCATCCAGCGAGAGTTTTCGATCGGCCGCTACATCATCCGCCAGGCCCAAGATCACTTGTTGCGCCAAGGTCTGCCCTGCATCCCAGCGGTTAAAGGCATCGGCGTCATTGGCCATGGCAAAGGCCAGTTCTTCCTTGCTGCGTTTCATCACGACTTTTACGGGTGCCGAGAAGTTGCGGAGTACCGAAGGGACAGGGTCGATGCCCTCGGGCAGCTGCACATCAGCAAAACGGAAGCGCTGCTCGCTCTCACGCAACTCCAACACGTGGGTCGCCCTCACCTGATCGGCGGGCTCACCCTCCAAACGAATGGGGAGATCCTTCCCATTGGAACCCAACAGGCCAAAACCGACGGGCATGTGCAGGGGGTCGCGCGGCGTACCCGCGGCGTTGCCTGAGTAGCTTTGTTTCAAGCTCAGCTCAAAAGTCTTCTGACTTGCGTCATAGGACGTCTCAACATCAAGGACAGGGGTTCCAGCCTGCAGGTACCAGCGTTCAAACTGATCCAGATTCACCTGATTGGCGTCGGCCATGGCCGCCCTGAAATCGTCGCAGGTCACCGCATGGCCATCGTGGCGCTCAAAGTATAAATCCATGCCCTTGCGAAAGCCGTCTTCGCCCAGAAGGGTGTGGTACATGCGGATGACTTCGGCGCCCTTGTTGTACACCGTGGCCGTGTAGAAGTTGTCCATGGAAATATAGGACTCAGGGCGAATTGGATGAGCCATGGGGCCGTCATCCTCGGGAAACTGAGCCAGGCGCAAGATGCGGACATCATCAATGCGCTTTACCGCTTTGGAAGTCATGTCCGCCGTAAATTGCTCGTCGCGAAAAACAGTGAGTCCTTCCTTTAACGTGAGCTGAAACCAATCTCGACAGGTCACTCGATTGCCTGTCCAGTTGTGAAAGTACTCGTGGGCAATGACCGCCTCGATGCCCTCGTAATCGTCGTCGGTCGCGGTTTCCGGCAAAGCCAGGACATACTTTGAGTTGAAAACATTCAGACCCTTGTTTTCCATGGCGCCCATATTGAAATCATTGACCGCAACGATCATGTAAATATCCAAGTCATATTCTCGCCCGAACTTCTCCTCATCCCATTTCATGGATTTTTTCAAGGATTCCAGGGCATGCTCGCAGCGGTCAATGTTTTGGGACTCCACCCAGATTTCCAATTGAACCGTCCTGCCGCTCATGGTGGTAAATTCTCCGCAGTGGGAAACCAATTGCCCGGCGACCAGAGCAAAGAGATAACAAGGCTTGGGGATGGGATCTTCCCAGACCACCCGGTGCCGACCGTCCTTGAGTTCGTAGGTCTCTACCCGATTGCCGTTGGAAAGCAGTACCGGATAGCGCTCTGGATCTGCATCGATGATGGTGCGATACAAGGACATGACATCGGGGCGATCCAGGAAGTAGGTGATTCGGCGAAAGCCCATGGCTTCGCACTGCGTGCAAAAGTTCCCACTGGTTTTGTACAGGCCCGACAGCGCCAGGTTTTCTTGTGGTTTGATTTGGACTTCAATTTCGAGGGTGAATCTCTCGGGCACCTTGGGGATGGTAAGCTCGCCCCCTTCGACGCCATAATCCTTATCGGTCAGCTGTCGCCCATCCAGTTTCACCCAGTGTAAGCTCAGATCCTCTCCCACCATCACCAGCGCGGGGATTTCCCCAGCCAGTGACTTGCTGCGCCGCATGCTGAGGCAAGAGCGCACCAGGGTCTCTTCTTCCCCCAGTTCAAAATGAAGTTCGACACTATCGATCTGAAAATCAGGTTGACGGTACTCGTTGCGAAAAACGGTTTTGGCTTTCTCCGACACGATGTTGATCTCCAACCTGCTGGCTTCCATAAAAGGGTTCAATGACGTTCCATTGACGGGCCCTGAAGCTCAGCAGCGCCCCCCGTCTTTAGAGTGCCCTTTTGCAGCTTAAAACGCACGAGTCCGTTGGTTCTGCGGCCAGATTTCAGGAGTCCGGTAAATCGAATCAGCAAGAATTTGCAGGCATGGCTGGCGCCGTTATTCTCCCCGTTCACACTTGCTCGTCGGCCAAGCCGTCCATACGGATGTAAAAGGAAGCTATCGCATGAAGTTCTGGCATAAAACCACCCTTTCCCTCACACTGCTCATCTGCATGATCGGTTTGAGCCTGGGATGTAAATCCACCCCCGACGCCATTCGCGTCATGCCCGTCGACTCGCGTTACAGAGGCATGGACGCCTTGGAAGCCATGGACGCATTCATTGCCGATGCAAAGATCGACAAGCGTGACCCCGACTGGAAGAGAAAATTACCTCGCCCACCGCGTGTACAGTTCGACCCCGAAAAGAAATACTACTGGTTCCTCCGAACCAACCTGGGTGATATCAAAGTGGAGTTGCTGACCGCCGAAGCTCCCATGCACGCTTCCAATACCATTTATTTGAGCCGACTGGGTTTTTACGACGGACTTATCTTTCATCGCATCATCCCGAAGTTCATGGCCCAAGGCGGTGATCCCGCGGGCGATGGCTCGGGTGGACCCGGCTATCGGATTGCCGGGGAGTTTGAAGGCGATCACAAACACAAAGAGCAAGGCGTTGTCAGTGCGGCCAATCGTGGCCCTCGCACCGACGGCAGCCAATTTTTCATCACCTTCGCAAAGGCCGATCACTTAGATGGTAAGCACACCGTTTATGGTCTGGTCACCGAAGGCATCGGAACGGTACGGGACATGGAACTGCGCGGCTCCGAATCAGGCAAGCCACAGGCTACCGTTCGAATCAACCGCAGCCTTATTCGCGTCGACTAAGTCGAAAGTCTCTGGAAAACAACCAGCATCAAACAAAGGTGAGAATGTTATGAGCCAACCCAGAAACGCGGAAGAACTCGCGCATCGCATCGCCATCCAAGACTTGCTCACCAGCTATTGCACAGCCATCGACAGCATGAACTTCGACAAACTCGACGAAGTCTTCACCCCGGACGCCTACATCGACTACACCTCGGCCGGCGGTGTGAAAGGCAGCTTCCCCGAAATCAAAGCCTGGCTACAAAAAGCCTTGAGTCTCTTCCCCACGACCCAGCATCTCGTTGCGAATTTTGAAATCACCATCCATGGGGAACAGGCCACATCGCGCTGCATGTTCTACAACCCCATGACCCTGCCCGTCTCTGCCGAAGAGAACGCCGATCTGCGATTGTTGTATTTCGGCGGCTACTACAATGACGAACTCATTCTGACTTCCGAAGGCTGGCGCATCAAGCAACGCATTGAAGATACGGCTTGGACGGATGCCACTTTTCCGGAAGGCCTCTCTGCACCTGAATAGAGTACGCTGCTCTAGGGAAAAGACGTTGGTCTCATCGTAGAATTCGACAGTCACAATGAGAAATGTCTGTGTCCCCTCCAGAACACAAACACTTACCCCGCCCCATATTTCATTGGTAAGTACCGCGACAAACAGACGCGTGTCAGAAAAACTTTCACTCTTTGGTTTTCTTGTCCCTCTAGGTACGGCTGCACATGAGTTGCGAGTTGCCGACACATAAGCCTCGAAAAACCATCACGGGATTAGTGCGTAACGATGTTCTCGCCTGTGGCGCCGTCTTTGATGGCTTGAGCGTAGAGTGCATCGAAATTGACGGGGGTGAGCAGGAACTGCGGGAAACCACCGCGTTCCACTGCGCTGGATAGGGTCTCTCTCAGATAGGGAAACAGAACCGTGGGGCAGTAGCTGCCCAACAAGGGACCCATTTGCTCCTTGCCTGCGCCTTCGATCCGGAACAACCCCACCTGCTCGGCTTCGACGATGTAGGCCGTCTTGGATTGGTTTTTCACACTGGCCGTACAGACCAAGCCGACTTCGTAGAACCCTTCGTCGTTCTGTGTGGCTTTCGTATTGAGGGAGATTTTAACCTCGGGCTCCCACTTCAGTTGGAAGATTTCTGGTGAACTGGGCGATTCAAAGGAAAGGTCCTTCACGAAGATGCGCAATAAATCAAGTTGGATTCCCTGGCCGGCAGCGGCTTGGTTTTCATTGGGGGCTTTGGATTCTTCCTTGCTCACATTCATTCCCTTTCATTTTCGGCCAGCCAATCTTTGGCGAACCCGGATTTGAGCTTGGATCCTAGGCAGCTCTCAGCAACATGCAAGAGTGAAGTTCTCGTCGTCTAACAACGCCTTAGAAGCCCGTGACGGCTCGTAGCAAAAAATTTTACGGACCTTCCTTGCCTTCTCCAAAGTGGTGTTTAGATATCTGCCATGAGATACGACAAATTTACCATCAAAAGCCAGGAGGCCCTGGGAGAGGCGCAGAACATCGCCGGTTCCAGAGGCCATACTCAAATTGAACCCACGCATCTCTTGTTTGCTCTGCTCGGGCAACCCGAGGGCAGCACGATCCCCATTTTGCAGAAATTAGGGGTGTCTGTGGATGCCTTGCAGAATCAGCTTGAAGAGCGTTTGGAATCGCTGCCCAAGGTGTCGGGCGGGGCCCAGGCGCACTTAAACCCGGCTCTCAACGCAACGCTCGAAGCTTCCTTTAACGAAGCCGAGCAAATGAAAGATGAGTACGTATCCACAGAGCACTTACTTCTTTCCATTCTTGAGCAGAAGAAAGATCCCGCGGCCGAACTCCTGGCGGCCGCAGGCGTAACGCGCGAAGCACTTCTCAAGGCCCTGGCCTCGGTACGCGGTGGGGCACAGATTACGGATCAAGACCCGGAATCGAAATATCAAGCCTTGGAAAAATTTGGTCGCGACCTCACCGATGTCGCCCGCAAAGGGAAAATGGATCCTGTGGTGGGCCGAGACGAGGAGATTCGCCGCGTGATCCAAGTGCTGTCGCGTCGCACCAAGAATAATCCGGTGCTCATTGGTGAGCCCGGCGTGGGAAAGACGGCCATCGCCGAAGGCTTGGCCCAGCGCATTGTCTCGGGGGATGTCCCGGAATCCCTCAAGGAACGTCGATTGATCAGCCTCGACATCGGTGCCTTGATCGCCGGTGCAAAATACCGTGGCGAATTTGAAGATCGCTTGAAATCCGTGCTGCGCGAAGTTTCCGAAGCCAGCGGGCAAGTCATTCTCTTCATCGACGAACTGCATACCATTGTCGGTGCTGGCGCGGCCGAAGGTGCCGCCGACGCCGCCAATATGCTCAAGCCCGCCCTGGCCCGCGGCGAGTTGCGCTGCATTGGCGCCACCACCTTGGATGAATATCGCAAGCACGTTGAAAAAGATGCGGCCTTGGAGCGCCGTTTCCAGCCTGTCTTCGTGGGTGAGCCCAATGTGGAAGACACCATCTCGATTCTGCGCGGTTTGAAGGAACGCTACGAGGTTCACCATGGCGTACGCATTCACGACGCCGCACTGGTGGCCGCCTCTACCCTTTCCGATCGCTATATCTCCGACCGCTTCTTGCCCGATAAGGCCATCGATCTGATGGATGAAGCGGCTAGCCGCGTGCGCGTTCAAATTGATTCCATGCCCGAAGAGTTGGATCAGCTGGAGCGAAGACGAATTCAGCTCGAGGTGGAACGGCAAGCGCTAGAGAAGGAACCCGACGCTGAAAGCAAGCAGCGCTTGGGCGCGGTAAAGAAAGAGATTGCCGATCTTCAGGAACAAGGCGGTTCCATGAAGGCGCGCTGGGAAAATGAGCGGGCGGCCATCGCTCGCATTCAAGAGCTCAAAGAGGAACGAGAAACGCTGGTCGCCGAACTTGAGCGCGCCAAACGCGCCCAGGACTGGGAGCGAGCCTCGCAAATTGAATACGGCCGCTTGGTGCAACTGGAAGAAGACATGGAGGCCGATGACCAGAAGCTCAAGGCACTCCAAAGCGAAGGCTCCTTGCTCACCGAGGAAGTCACCGCGGAAGAGATCGCTGAGATCGTTTCCAAGTGGACAGGCATCCCGGTCAATAAGATGCTGGAAAGTGAGCAGGACAAGCTGATCCACATGGAAGATGAACTTCGCAAGCGAGTGATCGGCCAGGACGAAGCCCTGACGCTGGTCTCCAATGCCGTTCGACGCGCCCGCGCGGGGTTGCAGGACATCAACCGCCCCATCGGTTCCTTCATCTTCCTGGGGCCCACAGGGGTCGGAAAAACCGAAACGGCGCGTTCCCTGGCGGACTTCTTGTTCGATGACGAGCACGCCATGATCCGTGTCGACATGAGTGAGTACATGGAGAAGCACGCCGTGTCTCGACTCATCGGTGCACCTCCGGGTTATGTCGGTTACGAAGAAGGCGGTGCGCTCACGGAAGCCGTCCGCCGTCGACCTTATAGCGTGGTGCTCTTCGATGAAATCGAAAAAGCCCACCCCGATGTCTTTAATGTGCTCTTGCAGATCCTGGACGATGGTCGGCTCACGGACGGCCAGGGAAGAACCGTTGATTTCCGCAATACGGTTCTCATCCTCACCTCCAATATCGGCAGCCAACACATCATCGATTTGTCTGAAAGCGAGTATTCTGTGATGGAGACGCGGGTCATGGATGCCCTGCGCGCGCACTTCAAGCCGGAGTTCTTGAACCGCGTCGACGATGTATTGATCTTCCACCAACTGGCCAGGGAACACATCGACTACATCGTGGACATTCAACTGGATCGCGTGCATGCCTTGCTGGCTGCCCGACGGCTCAGCTTGGACTTGGACGAGAAGGCCCGAACCTTGTTGGCCGATCGCGGCTATGACCCGCAGTACGGGGCCCGCCCTCTCAAGCGAGTGATCCAACGCATGGTTCAAGATCCGCTGGCCCTGCGCATCCTTGAGGGCGAATTCCCGGAAGGCGCTAAAATTGTGGGCAGTGTCGACGCTGCCGGGGAGAAACTTGTCTTCCAAAAAAATTAGAATTTTTGAGGAAAGATTTGCCAAGCACGAGACAGAGAGTTTAGGCTACCCACTCAACCACAAGTGGGAATCAAAATAAAATGGGTGTTCCAAGAATTGCAATCAACGGTTTTGGGCGTATCGGGCGCATCGTCACGCGTATCGCAAAACTGGCAGGCTCGTTTAACGTTGTCGCCATTAACGACCTCGCCTCTCCAGAATCCCTGCGTTACGCCTTCAAGTACGACAGCATTCACGGAACCTACCCGGGAAACGTAGAACTCAGAGACCACGTCATGCACATCGATGATGACGATTTCCTCATGTACTCTGAGCGCAAGCCGGAAAAACTACCTTGGAAAGAACTGGACGTTGATTACGTCGTGGAGAGTACCGGGCAGTTTCGTCGTGTCTCGGACTTGCAGCAACATTTGGATGCCGGAGCCAAACGGGTCATCGTCACCGTGCCCACCAAAGACTATCTCGAAAGCACCGTGGTCATTGGCGTGAACGATCATGTTCTCACCAAAGATGCGCGCATTGTAAGCAACGCCAGCTGCACCACCAATTGCGCAGCACCCATTGTCAAAGTTCTTCACGAAGCCTTTGGCGTGGAGCGGGGCCTACTCAACACCATCCACGCCTACACCTCGGACCAACGGTTAATTGACGCATCTCACAAGGATTTACGCCGATCGCGCAACGCCGCCACCAATATCATTCCCACCTCCACCGGGGCAGCCCAGGCCATTGGGAAAGTGATTCCCGAGCTTGAAGGCAAGATGGACGGCCTGGCCATGCGCGTTCCAGTACCCGACGGAAGCGTTATTGATCTTTCCTTGATCCTGAATGAAGAAGTCTCGGTAAATAAGGTAAATGCAGTGATCAAGAAGGCCGCCGATGGGGAACTTAAAGGAATCCTTGAGTATTCCACGGAGCAAATCGTCTCCAGCGATATTGTGCAAAATACTCATTCCAGCATCTACGACTCTTTATTGACTCAGGTGGTGGGCGGCAACTTTGTGAAAATCATCAGCTGGTATGACAATGAATGGGGCTACAGCTCGCGTATCAATGACCTCATTCGGATCCTCGCCAAAATGGACGGTATTTCCTGAAATTGGTGAACTCCGATCGGCTTCGCGTTACAACGGATCTCATGTTCAAGTTTTAGGGCTTCGGCTAGCCAGGCTCTCTGCCGCCTTGGCTTGGTCCCAAAGCTCATCCATTCGAGCCAGTCCGGCTGCCTCGGGCGTCGTCCCCTGCTCGCGCAGCGCGGCTTCGATGGTCTTGAAGCGCCTCTCAAATTTGGCGTTGGTACGGCGAACCGCGGCCTCTGGATCGATCTTGAGGTGACGGGCCAGGTTCCCCAAGCAAAAGAAGAGGTCCCCCAACTCATCTTCCAAGCGATCCTTGTCCCTGCCCTGGGCCAGGACTTCTTCAAGCTCAGCGAGCTCTTCTTTTATTTTCGCAATAACAGGTTCTAGATCAGGCCAGTCAAAGCCCACGCGGGCCGCTCGTTTTTGAAGCTTTACAGCACGCGTGAGGCCCGGCAAAGCGAGGCTGATATCGTCCAGGACACTTTCGGAACGTTTCTCATTCTCGGCTCGCTCCTGCCGCTCTTGTTGCTTTAATGCCTCCCAGGACTCGCGCTGGGCACTGGCATCCACAATCTCTTCGTCGCCGAACACATGGGGGTGCCTGCGGGTCATCTTCTGACAAATGGAACCCACCACGGCCGAGAAATCAAAGGCCCCCTGCTCCTCAGCCATTCGGGCATGGAAAACCACCTGCAATAGTAGGTCGCCCAGCTCATCGCGAAGCCCTGGAAGATCCTCGCGTTCAATGGCATCCAACACCTCATAGGCTTCCTCAATGGTGTAGGGAGCAATGGAATGGAAATTCTGCTCTCGGTCCCAAGGGCACCCGCTCTGTGGATCACGCAAGCGCGCCATGATTTGGAGCAACTCTTCCATTTGTGTGGTGTCTTTCCCGCTGTCCGTCTCAGTCATTTCCCCACCCTGATTCTTGGATTTTCACACATTTTCTTTCTTGCGAAGCCTACACTGTTAAGTACCTGACACATTTAGCAAATCAAATATTGCTCCGACTTTGGCCCCGCTGTGAAATATTTATTAAAGGGTGATATCAAGGCACTGCAAAAGAAAATAAGCAGTGTGCCGTTTATTG
>PIVT01000262.1 GCA_003353845.1 Pseudomonadota bacterium
AATTTTCCACGCCATTGTGCCCTCTCTATCATATCGGAAACCCTACTTCCGCAGGCGGAGCTCGATGGGAGAAAGTTGCACTGAGTCGATTGATCTTCCTCTCATGGATCAAAAAGTGGTTGAGGACGTTCTCCTTGAGGTGAGCTCCTGCCTTTTCGGGATGCCTCGACACAATCATCTGTGTGCCCGACACCTCCCATCTGCGCGCGGGCACCACAAGCATGAAAATCCATGACATGGGGCTTTTGATGGGCGCAATTGAAGGTTGATACCTTATTATCGATTGCCGAAGCGCGCGCTTTCGAGGCGAGGCCTCAAGCTTCGAATCGATGTCGTTCTGCATTTTGGCCCCTCAGGGGGGTACCCTACCAAGCTGAATCCGCCGCAAAACGTGGACAGTTAAGGACCCATTGCTGCACGGTGCCCTTCGCTTCCATGTTTCTATTCCTCTTGATCGTGCGGTACGAAGAAACCCCAGGTCTCGAGACCCTTGGTGTAAGTCTCGGTGAGTTCAGGACGAGACCAGGCCATGGGGGGCCCATATGGTTTCCTTTTCGTATCCTTGCACCTGTCTTCGATCTCACCATTTGACGTCACAGCGTCGTCTTTTGCAAGTAGTGGGCACGCGAATCTGTGGCCTACCTCTATGGCAAGCTTGATGGTGAAAGGCTGGACCATCCGAGGTGCATTGACCTCTCTACTTTGACTTTGCGCGCTGGATTTCCACCAGAAATGCCCCATAGTTGGCTACCCCTCACACTCCGATTCCAACACTAAACGTGGACGGCCAATGACCCATTGGTGCCTGGTGCAGGTCTGTTGCAAGTTTCAACTCTACTTGGTTGTGCGGTTCGAACAAGCCGCGATTCTTGGTATTCGGTTGGGTTTCCGGCGAGATCGCGACGGTGCCAGGCCATGGACGGCCTGAATGGCCTCCTTGCACCGTCTTCGATGTCACCATATTTGCGGGTCACAACGCCGCCTTTTGCATGTTCTGAGCGCGCTGATCTGCGACCAACCTTATTGATCAAGCTCGTAGTCGAAATGCTGGGCCAGACGAGGCGTATTGGCCGCTCTTCTTTTGCTTTGCGCGCTGCGGTCCCTCGGGATATGCCCCCCTCTGAGTGCGGTTTCGCCCCCCTTTCCCCCCTTGTTTGTTTCCGCCAGATGGCCATCTGGGCGGTCTCTTGAGTGGCTAGGTACGCCCAAATAGACCCAACAAAGCCCCTTTAAGGCCCGGGGGCGCCCCCCCGAGTCGAATGCAAGCCCGCCTTGGGGCCTTGCGGTCTAGGGGGGAAACAGGCCAAATATAGACTAATCGGCGAAAAAGGGACTAAAACCGCTATAACTTTACGCCTAGAAGCCCAATCCACACACGGAAGCCTGATTCTGAACCGCAATGAAGCGAGAAAAAAGGCCCAACTTTTTTTTCTACAAAAAAAATACCGACAAAATACCCCCATTTTTGGCCTGATCCACACCCAGAAGGCTCCCAAATCTCATGGTCATTTTACCACTGAGAGCCAGGGGTAGATCGAAAGTTTTTGTACCTTTGGTACGAAATGAGGGGTTGCCGGCAAGATCTCGCCCAGAGATTCCGATTTTGTCGATCTCTTTAGTGTGCGGCCGTCTTTTTTCGCTTCAAGCTTTCTAGCTAGACTGAAGGTTTGGACCTTACCAATGATCGCAGCATCTTGACAACGGTACTTCAAGCTTGATTTTGGTACCGCTGATCTTTTTTGGTTTTAGGCACCGATTCTATCACACCGTCGCCGATCAACCCCACCGTCTCCCGGACGGAGTAGCAGCTTCGTCCGCACAAGTCGTCTTTGTAGATCTGAAGGTGAACGCCTGATACAGCAACGATAACTCCTCGGTATTTGCTGCTCCTTCGTCTTTATTGCTACCTGCGTTGCATCTTATCAATGGGAGAGAGCCAAGCGTACGTCGGCGGCGACTCGCTGGCCGACTTGAGGCGCCTCGCACCACGGGCCTGGAATCATCGGCCGCGGGCCTCCTCTGGCCGAGGCGCATCGCGGGCTTGTTCTATTATTGTAGGTGTTAATGCCAT
>PIVT01000821.1 GCA_003353845.1 Pseudomonadota bacterium
TCTGTTTTAAGCAAAGAATCTGTGTACTATCCCTATCTGGAAACCGGTACTTATTCTCCAAGACGAGACTAGACTTAGAGGATCAAATTTTATCAAAATATTATGAAAAAACTCTCTTGAGGAGGAGGAACGACGACGAGGAGTTTTTGAGACTTTTTTGATAAAAATTGAGACTCGGTGTCTAAAACGAGTTTGAAGATTCAGTATAGAGGATTGAGAGAGGTCGACGTAAATTATGATTGTTTGGCATAAGATACCCAGGACAGCTTTTGTATCGAAGGATGAGATCAAAAGTTACCTGGGAAAGCTTATGTGAAACAATTATAATTTATTAGATCGAACGTGAAAAGGAAAGCGAAAGAAAAGCGAAGCGAAAGGGATTGCAATGAGGATGGCTCGCTATGAGTTTCACTACCCGTAATGAACGGAAGTATTCGCTGGAGCGAATTAGTCAATATTATTATTCCGGGGTCAGTAAATAGCTCCAGCTAGTCCGAAGGACCG
>PIVT01000109.1 GCA_003353845.1 Pseudomonadota bacterium
TGTAGGGAATGGCCATCAGGCACAGCCCGCCCGGATGACCCGAGGTCTGGTGCGCGTGATACAAACCCTCAATGGGCGAGCTATAACGCGCCAGCTCCGGGATGGGTCGGTTGGTCCAGCTCTGATCATCATCGTGGCGACTGCCGCACCAGGTACCGCCGATGAGTCCCGTGTTGCGGAACTCGATGTCGCGGCCGCTGGCGCTGAAGTGATGAATCACATTGTCGTCATCGAGACCGTCTACCACCTGGCTATAGGCCTCGCGCATGTACTGGTCCATCTCTACTTTGTGCTTGTCGCAAGCATCCTCTCCGTCCACGTGATAGTCCGGCGAGGTCACGGGCATTTCAAAGGCCTGCGAGATGTAGCCACGGGGATACTTCCCCTGGGCGTCGGTCATATCGAAGGATTGCGGCGGACATTGAATCCACATAGCGCGCTCGGGCGGCAACGCGGGTTGGCCCTTGACGCCATCGACGTCCCTGACGTGGTCGTAGTACATCTCGCGGTCGTCACAAGGGTAGACGCCAATGCCGGGCTGGCGATTCTCACCGACGTAACGCCCGTCTCCAAACTTCTCAAACTTCTCATTGAAGGTGAGCTGATTTTTGGTGTGGAAGACCGAGACGTAGAGCGTCTGGTTCTTCAGGTTGATGTCCTTGAGCTTCTGCATCACGCTGGGATCCAAGTGCTTTGGACCCACCAAGTCGAGGAAGGCTTGATGAACATCGCAGGCCGCAATCACGGCCTTGGTGGCGTGAATGGTCTTGCCACCGCTGGCCGCCGTTTCACGCAAGCGCACGCCCGTCGCGCGGCCGTCTTCGATGATAATCTCTTCCACCGGACAACTCGTACGAATCGTCGCCCCGTGATACACGGCGGCGCGTAAAATCGCGTGGAAGTAACCGTGCATCCCGCCGCGCGGAATGCTGTTCTTACCCATGCCAGGCATCATGAGAAGTTGCACACAGAGGGTTGCTGGAATCGCAACGCCTTCCCAATGGCCCGCCGCACCCGAGGCCCAGGCCGCGCAGGCCATGGCCGTCTTGAAGTGCTCGGTCTCCAGATGCTCGTCCATCAACTCGAACATGGTCATCTCGCGCAGCTCTGGCGTCCAAATGTCGGGCTGGTACTTCTTGTACACCTGCATGTAAGGGGTGTTCTCGTCGGTCACATCAACCTCGGGAGGATGAGGTGGCGTCCAGAAGGTGGAGCGCATGAGTTCCTTGGTGAAGGGCTCGGACCCGAGCAAGCCACCGAGCTTGGCCCAGCCGATCTTGTCGATGTCCGAGATCATGCGCCAGCCGTCGGTGCAGGCCAGGCCAGCATTGCCCGATTCCATGGAGGTAGTGGGATCCCACTCCATGCGGAAACCAAACTTGTGGAGTTCCAACTGTTCAAACCCCGGCGCGGGAGAGGCGTACATCAGCATGGCGTGGGGATACATGCGCAGACCGGGAAGCGGCTCCACCGTTTCGCAAGCACCTCCACTCTCCGTCCGTTCCTCCAGCACGCAGACACTGAGCCCGCTCTTTGCTAGATACGCGGCGGTGGTCATCCCGTTGGGGCCCCCACCGATGATGACAACGTCGAATCTTTCATCCTTGGCCATAGCTATCTCCCGTTCAATTCTCGATACCAATCGCGTTCGAGTCCCGCGTTGAATCCATTTAATTTACTACATCGCTTGCTCAGATCCACCTTGCCGAGCGCTACGCACTTTCTCCCGTGGAACTTTCCGCAGCGGCTTCAGCCACAGCCAATTCCCTTAGCGCCTCCTCGTAAGCCAACTTCCTCTCTTCCGCCTTCTCTCTGGCCGCCACCAAGAATTCCTTGCCGTGCGCGAGGTGTTCTGAAATCTCTTGCGTCCAGTGATGATCCGTTTTGGCCTGTGGCTTGAACAAGGCACCTGTCACAAAGCTGAGAACAGCTTTGTCCATGAAGAGTTTTGCCATCCCCGAAATATCGTCCTCGCACATGCGAATGGAGAAATCCCAAGTGACGGGGTCGCGTATGGTTCCCACGACAACGATCTCCTTCCCCTCGCGAATGGCTTTGTATTCGCGAAAGTCCATCACCAATTCTTTCCGTCCCAACCCCTTTGATTTGAGTCTCATGTGTGATCCTCTTTGCAATGTGCAGCTCGGGGCTACACGCCCTCTTCGTTTTCGCCGACCTGCTGCGCCATTTGATCCACCGTGTCGAGGTACTCGTCGAGCATCTCCGAGAACACCTGACGTGCCGGTAGCAACTGGTTCATGCTGCCGACAATCTGGCCGACAATGGTGACGGTTAGTTTTTGCGCGCTTGGGCTTCCCGCCAATGCTGCCGTGCGCACACGTTGTTCGGCATCCGCCGTAGCCAGGAACTGCAGGGGCATGGGCAATGGGCCGGGGGATTCGGGGCCCTCCCATTCCTCTGTCCACTTACTCTTCAGCATGCGCGCGGGCTTGCCGGTAATGGAGCGCGAACGAACCGTGTCATTGGAGGTCGCCGCAAGCAGTCGATCGGTCACCGTCGACTCGTTGCCAGCCTCCTTGGTCGTGAGCCAGATGGAACCTGTCCACACGCCTTGGGCACCCAGTGCCATGGCCGCCGCCATTTGACGTCCGGATCCGATTCCACCCGCCGCGAGCACTGGCACAGGTGCCACGGCATCAACCACTTCAGGAACCAATACCATGGTCGAGACTTCACCCGTGTGGCCACCGGCCTCGTAGCCCGCGGCCACGATGACGTCGACGCCGCTGGTCTTTTGCTTAAGTGCCTGATCGGCGCGACCCACCAGCGCGGCCACTTTGATCCCTTTGGCGTGTGCGGTCTCGATGATATCCGCTGGCGGCGGGCCCAAGGCATTGGCCAACAGCTTGATGGGATGATTCATGGCGATCTCGACCAGGGCACGGCCCATGGTGTCTGACCAGCTGAGCAGCCCTTCCTTGTTCTCCACGTCATCCGAAAGCTTGGGTACGTCGTAGCGTTCTAATAGATCTTCGAGGAAGGCCTTGTGCTCGTCGGGAACCAGCTTCTCGAGGTCCAGTTTCTCAAGCCCCCCCTGCTCTTTTCCCACGTAGGCAGCGGGAATCACGACGTCGACGCCGTAGGGTTTCCCATCGACGTTCTCATCGATCCAGGCAAGCTCGCGCTCGAGTTCGTCGGGGGTATAGACCAGTGCGCCGAGCACGCCCATGCCACCGGCACGGCTCACTGCGGCTACCACATCGCGGCAATGGCTGAAGGCCAAAATTGGATACTCAATTCCGAGCAATTCACAGACCGGGGTACGCACCTATTTCTCCCCTCCCAAATGAGGAACCTTATTTATATTTCGTTCTAACTAAAGTCCGGGTCTGGCTCCGAACTCACAATCCACATGGCGAAGTAATTGTTCGGTCCACCGAAGGCCTGTCCGAGGGCCACCTTTGCACCCTCCACCTGATAGTCGCCCGCGGTGCCGCGAACCTGATTCACAGGCTCCAGCAAGCGCAGCATTCCCGTTGCGCCAATGGGGTTGGAGCAAATGACACCACCCGACATGTTCACGGGGAAATCTCCACCGATCTCCGTGGCGCCGGTCTCCACCATCTTCCAGCCCTCGCCCGGCTGAGCGATCAAGTGAGTTTCAAGCCACATGGGCTCGAACCAACTGAAGGGGACGTAGAGTTCAGCACAGTCAATCTGACGACGCGGATCCGTGATACCAGCCTTCTTATACAGGGCCCTCGCACATTCCATGCCCGCCACTGGAATCACTGGATCGCGACCGGGGAACACACCAAACTCGGTTCGCTTGGCGTGGGAAATCACCCACGCAGGTTTTTGGATGGAACGCTTGGCACCTTCGGCGTTGGTCATCACCATGGCCGCAGCGCCATCGGAGGAAGGACAAACCTCCAGGAAATGAATGGGATCCCAAATCATCGGGCTTTCGGCGACGACCTCGGGCGTTAAGTCGGCCTGGCTCACATGCGAGTGGGGGTTCTTGGCACCATTGCGACGATCCTTGGCGGCAACCTTGCAACCAATGTCATCGGGCGCGCCACTTCTTCGTATGTAGTTGCGGATCCAGGGCGCAAAGGAACCACCGGCCCCCGCGCCACCGCTGCGGCCGCCGGAAAGCGCCCACATAAAGTTTCCGTCACTCAGCTTCTCGTAGGCGACAGTCAGTACGGTGTTGTACATGCCACTCTCGATCATGGTCGACGCACTAACGGCTGTGGACCCCCCCACCGAACCCGCCGTGTGCACGCGGTGAATGGGTTTGCCGATGGCACCGAGCGCATCACAGAGCGAAAGCTCGGGCATGATCACACCCTCAAGTGCGTCGGGGGCCTTGCCAATCACAACGGCGTCGATGTCGTCGAAGGTAAGCCCCGCATCCTCCAGTGCTTCCAGGGCAGCCCAGCGAACCAGACCATCCATGGAGAGGTCGAGGCGAGTTTTAAAGTCGGTCTGTCCGATTCCGATGACGGCACAACGCTCGGCCATTAGGAGTCTCCTTCCAAAACGCAGAGCAAGTTGTGCTGCAAGGCGGCGCCACTGGCGGCGTGCGCGAGGCCACGGCCCGCGTCACCATTGCGGATGTAGCGCGCCGCCTCGACGACACGCGTAAGACCCGTCGACATAACCGGGTGACCGCAGAGCGGACCGCCAGAGGGATTGATTCGAGTGTTGTCGCCGAGCTGGAGTGCTTGGCGAAGTACGATTTCTTCGGGGCTGTAGCGAACACACAGTTCCGCCACATCCAGGGAAGCCGGATCGACCCCCAGGCTCTTGGCCGCGATGCGCGTCGAAGGTGAATCCGACAAGTCGCGCAGTCCCAGATGGTGAGACTCCATGCGATGATCGATGCCGCGAATCCAAATGGGGTTGTCACAAAGCTCCCGCGCCTTATCCCCGCGCGCGATGAGCATGGCTGAAGCCCCATCGGAGATGGGCGGCAAGTCGTGCTTGCGCAGCGGCGAAGCGCAGTAAGGCTCCTTTAATAAGGTATCGGCGTCGATGTCTTTGGCGACCTGGGCATAGGGATTGGAGAGCCCGTCGCGCCGGCTTCGCGAAACCACCTCGGCGAAATCACGCTCCGTGGCCTTTCCCGACTCAAGCAAGGCGCGGGCTTGAAGTCCGGCGGCGGAGACAGGATCGACACCCAGCGGCGCACTGACATAGGGATCCGTCTGCAGGGGGAAGATCTCGAGGGGCTTGCCCGGCGATGATTTTCCGGAACCCACAATCAAAGCGGTATCGATGTCACCCAACTGGAGACGTACATAGGCTTCGTAAAGCGCCCAGGCCCCGTCCATTTCCACGTGGGATTCATAGACCGGCGGCCAGGCACCGTAACCATCCACATTGGCAATAAAGGCAAAGGCACGGCCCGAAAGATAGTCACAGCTTCCGGCGATGGTGAAGTCGATGTCGTAACGATCGATGTCGACCTCTTTGTCGATCTGCTCCACCAGACTCATGATCATGGAGGGTTCAGAGTCATGGTATTTTCGGTAGGACGGCGTCTGCGCAAAGGCGACGATTGCGATGTCTTCGGCCATTTTTACACACTCTCCGGTAATTCATCTAAGGGGCAGTCGGGCTCACCGCTGGACTCCCAGTGATCGACCACATTCCCAATGCTGGGGTACATCCAGTCGTTGTCCACATTGTCGATATCTCGTTCTGCGGCAGGCTTGAAAACCGCACGCAGACGCATCCCCACACGGAACTCATCCGTGGGTATATTGCGAATGTCCTGCGGCGTAAGCGTCTGGCCCGCGCCATCGAGGATGATGATTGCCGTGAGGTAAGGCTCCGTCTCCGTCTGACCCTTGTACTGAATGGGTGCGATGGTGGTGTAGGAAAGGACCGTACCCACGGGCGGAAGCTCCACATCGTCGGCCTCGGTCAACACCACGCGCGCCAGAGCGTCGTAGCCTTTACCGGGGAAAGAGACCGTGCCGTCCCGAGTTCGCTGTCCAATGAACTTTCCATCGAGCAACCCCTGGGCAAAGCGGGCCGAGTGCGGGTAAAGCGTATCGGTGTAAGGAAGCGAGATCGTGTGCGTGGTGATTTCCACCTCGCCCTCACCTGGCTCGATGCTCTGCTTCTCGGCATCGGCTTCGGGTACAAAGTAGACATCGGTAACGGCACCGACGCGCTCCTCCCGGAACTGGGCCGTCACCCGCATGCCAGTGGAGATGGCCTCGGGCCCCGAGGCTTTGACGGCGTGCGTCATGACCGTGTCGGCGCCATCCAGTTTCACCAGTGCGAAGGCAAAAGGCTCTTGGATGGGATGCTTGCTCGTGGGTTCGGCGATCCAGGTCCAATTCTCGACGGTGCCCGAGGGACCGACGTCGACGAAATCGAGGGCCAAGGTCTCGCAGGTGTCCGGGTCGAACTCCATGGGAGGACACAAAATACGATCGCCGCTGCGGATGCCCAGAATGCGGCCGTCGCGAAGCCCCGTTAAAAAGCGCCCGATCACCGGACCGGGGGTCCGTGTGTACGGGAACTCAAGGGTGAAGGAAATCGGGAATTCCGACATGGTGACTGCTCCTTGTTTCGAAGACGGTTCATAGTGAACCATCAGGTAGGGAGGATCTTGTCCGGGCCGGTCCCATGCCTGGTCGATTTCGGCCAGCACGAAAGCGGCCACGACCAAGGCGAGATCGACGCACTCGCTTCCAAAAAAGTCGAAGGGCTTTGAAGGTTTCGTTGACCCCTCGTGTCTCAGGGGTAGGCCTCTCCCTAAATGCGGGAAAAAACTTCCAAAACAACTGTTAGTAAGTTCCAGTCGGTATGTAAACATACCGGCAGTATGTAATCTAACTAGTTGTCTACAAAGGTTTTTTAACTGTTAATGTAAATACCAATGCCGATGGTATGTACTTTGCAGTACACGTTCTACATGGAGTTGCCAGTTTGTGTAACGGCGTGTTCTCAAGGTCAGGGACGGGAACGGGTCGCTCAAAAGATGGCAATTCACAGCATCCACCTCGTTGGTGGAAGCCGGCACACCAACGGGGAAGAGAGCGCGTGCCGACAAAACAGGTAGTACCGAATAAGTACATAAGGGGAAGTGCAATGAGAAAAATTGGGGTGGCTTTATTATTTGTGGTTCTGGGCTTTGGGGTCTATGCGCCCAAAGCAAAGGCTCTGGGTTACGTAGACGTTCAATACAATGTTGTCGCTGACATAACCTTTCTAGGTGGCAACCCGGTGGCGACAGGCATCACTGGCACCATGACCATTCGTTACAACAACGGTACGGGCACAGGGACCGGCACAACCATCGCTGCGGGTGACGCGCGCTTGATGAGCCTCAACGCCAGCGGACTCATGGCCCTTGATGCTGGCGTCCTGACGATGACGGGAACTTCACAGGTGCACATGGGCACGGCAAGTGCCATCGGAAGTTGGGGCAGCAATATTCCCAACACCGGCACAGGGACGGCTCCAGTTGGGGGGTTGCGCCTCTTGGGTATTAACGGGGCGTTTAGCGGCGTTGGCGCGTGCCACAGCGTCGTCCCAGGCTATTGTGGCCTCCAAGGTTTGCCAGAAGGTTATCCGGTTCCCCTGGGTGCTGTTTTTGGAGGCCAGTCCCTGACAGGTTACAACAACTTCAATCCCGCCGGCCCACCAAGCCCTCTGAGTTTCCTAAGCGTCTCAGCCACCCAGGCCACTGCTTTTGGCACCATCCAATTGGCAACCAACTTTTTCGGGGCGCCTTTGGAACTCGGCAATATTGTCGGGACAGAAACGTCGCGGACCTTCGTTCCGGAGCCCAACACGGCATTGCTGTTGGGTGGAGGCATCATCGGTCTGGGATTATTTGGAACTTCTCGACGAAAGTGGAACCGCAAAGACGCTTAAGACAACGCTCTCGACAGCAACGCCCTCCCCCGTTGCCATCGACCTTATCTCTTGCAGCAGACTTTGATTTTTTCGGGGTCTGCTGCAAGAATATCGTTACCCTTTTCTAGATGAACCCAATCCAACTTCGACCGGTCCACGCCTGCATTCTCGCCTCCCTCCTGCTATCCGGGGGAGCAATCATCTCCTGCAGTTCCCCGGAAGAGCGCGCCCAGGAAACACAACTAGAGGTCTTGAAAGCCCTGGAGGGCGGCGAACGACGCCTGGCGTTGCGAGAGATCGAATCGCTTGACTCCGACACCCCCGAGCAAATCCTTGTCAAAGCGGCTTTTTTTGTCAAAGCGGGCGAAGCACCACGTGTCGTCTGGATGCTCCAAGAGGGACTCACCCGCTTTCCGGATCGGCAAGATCTTCGAATCGCCCTGGCCCAGGTAGCCAACCTCGTTGAAGACACCAGCCTCTCCATTCAAACACTGAAAGAGATCCCCTCTGATTCCGAGTACCATCTTCAAGCACTGATTTTGCTGGCTCAAAATGA
>PIVT01000263.1 GCA_003353845.1 Pseudomonadota bacterium
GCTGAGGCATCAGATAGAGGGCAAGGCACACGAACGCCAGGGTCAGGCAGTAACCAACTTCGAGACTACGCTTCCCCCGCCCCAATCCGACCTGGCCTGTGGAGACGATACCTATAAAACTCAATTCTGCGACGGCCTGATGTAGTTCAGACACCTTTTCATCCATCTTTTCATCGTGGAACCGCTAGAATCAAGACAAACACGGATGGGACGCGGACGGGGTACTTTTGTTAGACTAGTTCCTGCCTCAGAACTTGGAACTCCTCGAAATTTAAGCCAAAATCGTAAAAAATGTAAGAAAAAATGGGGCGTTTTCCAATGTTTTATGATATCATAATTGCGCCTAAACAACTGATATCGCAAAGGAAAACAACCCCAATGAGAAACAGAATACGCAAACAACTCCGAATTGTCGAGCCCTCAATTGAACACGAGCATGCAAAAGAGCTGCATCAAATTCGAGCGCTCATTTACGAGTACCCAAAGATACTCCACCTGGTGCATGCGGATTTGATCCGTGGCCTCGATGACCCCGAGGCGGGACGCAAGGGGATGATGACCGGCGAGCAGGTGTTCAAGGTTTTGCTCATAAAGCAGATGAACGGTTTCAGTTACAGAGTGCTCAGGTTTCACCTCGAAGACTCGAGGACATATCGCTCGTTCTGTGGTTTCGGCATCGGCGATAAGATTCCCTCCGATAAAACACTTCAGCGCGACATCAAAAAGATTCGCCCCGAAACATTGGAAGAGATCAACCGCATTGTTCTCGCCGCGGCCGCCGACAAGGGCGTCGAGAAAGGACGCAAAGTCCGCGTAGACAGCACCGTGGTAAAGTCGAACATCCATCACCCCACGGACTCGTCATTGCTCTGGGACTGCGTGAGAGTGCTGTGTCGCTTGAGCCAGAGAGCGAAGGAAGAATTCGGCGTGAAGGTCCCCGACCACAGACGCCGCGCCAAGAAGAGAGCGATGGGCATCATGAACGCGAAGAATAAAAAGGTCAGAACAAAGCACTATCGCGACCTTCTGAAGGTCACGAAGAAGACGGTGGCAGACGCCGAACGCGTGCTGGCTTCTCTGAAGGCCATACCCGCCGAGAACATTTTGACCGTCACCGCCATCTGTGCCGAGCTGTGCCACTACATTCCCCTGGCCCGGAAGGTTATCGACCAAACGGAGCGTAGGGTGCTTTGTGGTGAGAAACTGAAACCAGAAGAGAAACTCGTTTCCATCTTCGAACCGCACACCGACATCATTATAAAAGACGGCCGAGATATTTATTACGGTCACAAGGTCGCTGTCACCGGCGGCGCGTCCGGACTACTCACCGACCTCGTCATTGAGGAAGGCAACACGGCGGATGCCACCATCGCCAAGGAAATGATCTCCAGGCAAAAAGACATCTATGGAAGAGTTCCACTGCAAGCTGCTTTCGATGGCGGCTTTGCCTCCAAAGAGAACCTGGCGGACATCAAGGCACTCGGAGTCAAAGACGTGGCCTTTGCCAAGAAGGTCGGTCTCAAAGTGAGCGACATGGCTAAGAGCACGTGGGTCTACAAACGGCTGCGTGACTTTCGCGCCGGAATCGAAGGGATGATCTCGTTTCTCAAACGTTGCTTCGGACTGTCTCGCTGCAACTGGCACGGTTTCGAATCCTTTAAGGCATACGCCTGGTCATCGGTGGTTACCGCCAATCTGCTCCTCGTTTCCCGGCGATTGCTCGCCTGACGGCTGGCCGGAAATAGCTATCGAATCCTCGAATTAAGCGAGACGAGTGCCGAGGACCGTTTGAAATACGAACTTTCAGTGCTTTTAAATCGAATTGCCGCGAAATTGAGGTTTCATTGCAGCCATATCGAGATCGTGCAATCCAAGCAATCTACGATAATTGCTCGAAGAACCCACTTCTGAGGCAGGAACTAGTCTAACAAAAGTACCCCGTCCGCGTCCCATCCGTGTTTGTCTTGATTCTAGCGGTTCCCCGATGAAAAGATGGATGAAAAGGTGTCTGACCTACCTCAGGCCGTCGCAGAATTGAGTTTTCTAGGTATCGTCTCC
>PIVT01000264.1 GCA_003353845.1 Pseudomonadota bacterium
AGGAGCCTCCCCGGAAATACCGGATGAGCCGGAAATTTAGGCTCGTTCCGGTCTGTTGAGCCGCGGCTCATTGGTTTGCGGCAGAAACCGGTAACCGTGAGCGCCTCGTCCTTGTTCAAGGCAAACTCGGCCATCAAGTCCAGCACGCTAACCCAAGTTGATCAGTTCGTGGCCCCGACGATTTTTCTGAAGATTTTTCCGGCGGGAAGACGGGTGCCTCGACGATTGCATTTCCCCTACCTTAATGCAAAGCGGTTGGTTTTGGACCCGCTTTCGACCTTGAAGAAAGCAGAACGCGTTGTAGTGGAAAGATCTGAGTTTGACGAGGCCGTTTTATTACCGATAATTCGGGCATGTTCATCAGGCCATGCTACCGCAGAATCAAGGGAAAGCGTCAGCCGTATTGGGCGCTGGTCGAGTCCTATCGAACGGAACGCGGGCCGCGACAGCGAACGATTGCTTGGCTTGGCAAGCTCAAGGAATCCGAACGCGCCGGTGTCAAGCAAGCAGCGGAAGGCAATAAGAAGTCGCGTTATTCACAACTGCAACTCTTCGACCATGAAGAGAAACCCCAGGCGGAGTGGGTCGAGGTCGACACGGCGAATGTTCGTGTCGAAAATCAACTTGAGTTCGGCGGAGCGTGGCTCGCGCTGGAGTTGATCCACCAATTGCAACTTGACGAGTTGTTTGAAAACGTCATCCCGCAAGGGAAAGAAGACATCCCCTGGGCAAAGATCGCGTTGGTTCTTATCGTTTGCCGACTGTGCAACCCGTCGAGCGAACTGCATATCGCCGAACACTATTACAAGAGCACGGCACTGCCCGAGTTGCTGGGCGTTGCGGCGGACAAGATCAACCCTCCTCGACTTTATCGGGCGTTGGATCAACTTCTTCCGCACAAGGAGGCTCTGGAGAAGCATCTGAAAAACAGGCTCGGCACGCTGTTTGACCTGGATTACGATCTGCTGCTGTACGATGTGACGAGCACCTATTTTGAAGGCCTTTGTGAAGGAAACCCGCAAGCTCAGCGCGGTTACTCCCGCGACAAGCGTGGTGACTGCAAGCAAGTTTGCATCGGCCTGGTCGTGACTCGGGATGGCATCCCGCTTGGCTATGAAGTCTTCGCCGGCAACCGTAACGACGTTAAGACGTGGCAGGACATCGTTACGACGATGGAGAAACATTACGGCCGAGCGAATCGCATCTGGTGCGGCGATCGCGGCATGATGAGCAAGGCGAACATCGAGTTCATGGAGTCTGGCAATCGCCGCTACATTATCGGCGCGTCGAAAGGGACGCTCAGAAAGTTCGAGCGTCAGTTGCTTGAAGAAGACTGGCGAACGATCCGCGAAGGCCTGGAAGTAAAGATGTGTCCTTCGCCCGAGGGCGGCAAAGAAATGTACATTTTGTGCCGCAGTCGTGATCGCCGCGAAAAGGAAAAGGCGATGCACGAGCGTTTCGAGCACCGCATCGACGAGGCGTTGGAAAAGGTCCGCGTAAGCTGTGAAAAGCGCAAATGGAAAAAAGAAGTGATCGACCGCCGCATCGGCAAGATCATGGCCCTTAACAGTCGAGCGGCCGGACTATTCGAGGTTGAGGTGAAACAGGTCGCCGGGCGAGCCGTCGTCTCTTGGACGAAAAACGAAGAGTGGCGAGATTGGGCCACGCTCAACGAGGGCTGTTACCTGTTGCGTACCAACGTGACCGATTGGTCGGCCGAAGATTTGTGGCATGCGTATATTCAGTTGACCGAGGCGGAGGCCGCGTTTCGGATCCACAAGAGCGATCTGCGAATCCGCCCGGTCTGGCACCAGACCGAAGAGCGGGTTCAGGCCCATATTTTGGTCTGCTTCTTAGCGTATGTTCTCTGGAAGATGCTACACCAGATGACTCGTGCGGCCGGTTTGGGCGACGAGCCCCGGCGGATTTTTGAGGAATTGGGCAAGATCAGTCTCGTCGACGTCGTCCTCCCCACCCGCCAAAAGAAGGTCGAAATCCGCCGCCGCTGCGTAGCCCGTCCCACCGATCACCAAGCCATCCTGCTGGACCGTCT
>PIVT01000265.1 GCA_003353845.1 Pseudomonadota bacterium
TTGCAGCGTTGTATGCGATGTTCTGCGCAACGCTCGTTTTACCCATTGCAGGTCTACCGTCCAGAACGATGAGCTGGCCCGCGCGCAAGAACGCCAGAATCTTATCAAGCCTTGGAATGCCTGTGGCGATGCCCGGATCGACAATGCACTGGTAGGCGTCATTGATCTGCTTAACCGACCCCAAGATTGCGCTCAGATAGGATCGTATGAGAGGTTTCGTGGAGGACTTGGCAACCAATGCGCCACAGGCATCTTCGACTTGAAGGGCGATCTCGGCTGCGGCCTTGGTGCCCCCGTTGATATTTTCAGTCGCTTGATCGAATGTTTCCAGCAGGCCGCGCTTACAGCGCAAGCGTACCAAAGGTTGGCGCAAACCAGAGGGTGCGGTGATCGTTGATCGAACCAGCCGGTGGGGAAATCCATTTATGGGTACCGGAAACATTCCCGACCGCGCCTATTTGGTCAAATTGTATTCGGATTACATGGACCGGCCAGAGCAAGCAGACAAACGTGCAGCTGCAATTGCGGAGCTATGCGGCAAGGATTTGGTGTGCTTCTGCCAGCTCGATCAGCCCTGCCACGCAGATGTTCTGCTGAAACTAGCGAATGCGCCAATTGCAGAGGTGCCGAAATGAGCCCTGCCCGCCGACATACGGAGACCTGAGATATGCCAGCGCCAGATTGGATAGTTGCACCGGCAGGAATGGACGATGCTGCCCGTGCGCTCGGTATATCCAGGCGTAGCTTGACGGACGTTATCGCAATACACCACTGTTACGAGGTGCGCGGAAACAAAAAGGTGTTCTACCCCGAACACATTGATGCACTAAGGGAGGCCATGAGATGCCCAAGCCATGGGAGCCGAAATTCACCGAAAAAGGCTGGACGGTCAGCTTCTCGATTGAAGGTCGACGGATACGCAGACGCCTTGGCATCCGTGATAAAAGCCTCAAAACACTAGCCCGACTAAAAGCCCAACAAGTCTATAAAGACGAATGGGAAATCCAACTAACCGGACCAGTAATCAGAGGTGTGCCATTTTGGGAAGCCGCCAAGGGCTATGTGGACGCAGGCGGCGAAGCCCGATTCCTGCCAAAGTTGATAGCCCACTTTGGACCGGACGCCACGATTGATGAAATCGGAGAGATAGAAATCGTTGCTTGCGCAATGGAAGTCTACCCCGACGCAGCCCCCGACACCCAAAGACGCCAAGTCAGAGTACCAATCAACGCAGTTATTCGATGGGCTAAGGGTGAGCGCAGAAAGCCGCGCACCGACAATGTAAACACGCGCTGGCTAGAACCGGAGGAATTTGAGCGCCTTCTGGACGCCGCGGGACCACACCTAAGACCTATGATCGCGTTTCTAGTCGGATCTGGTTGCAGAACCGGGGAAATGTTTGCGCTGGACGCAAATGATTGGCGACCGGAAACCCGACAAGGTTGGATTGCCGGAGAAGAAGAAGGAGCAGGGAAAACAGCCACGTCCACACGCTTTGTTAGATTGCCTCAGAGGTCGATTGATTTAATGGGCGAGCGCCCTACCGATGGTAAGATGTTCCTGACCCCGAAGCGCCAGCCATACAAATTGCGTTTCAAGGGTGGTGGGCAGATAAAGGTTGCGTTTGACAAAGCCCGTGATGCAGCCGGATTAGAGAAGGAAGGGCCACGGAAAGTTACGCCTCATTGCCTTCGTCATTCTTGGGCGACGTGGTTCTATGCCCAGACCAGAGACTTTGGCGGGCTGATGGATTTAGGCGGTTGGGCAAAGAGCGATATGGCCAACCGTTATCGCAAGATCGCACCAGACGATTTGGCCGAAAGACTCCATAGTTTTGGGTGGGATTTTGGGCAAGAAACTGGCAACACCAAACAGCGCCCCAAATTACGTGTTGTAAAACAATAGCTTGTGGGAACGTATGTTCCCTTAGCAGGGGAGCGCCTTCGACCACTCGGCCACGTCTCCACCGACGCGTATAACGGGCCATGTACTGGGAAAACAAGGCCCAAACCGAGGCTGAGGTCAAATTTTCGAACAGGCC